>DASWFL010000329.1:0-2291 GCA_036394255.1 Steroidobacteraceae bacterium | reverse complement strand
TCGATGGAAACGCCCCACGGATGCTGCGTGCGACGCTCGCCGCCTCGCTCGTGCTGGGCGGATATGCGCTGCTCCGCCTGCTCGGGCCCGCGCGGCTTGTGCAGGCCGCTGCAGAGCCGATCGAGGAGTCCCGCCTGCTGGAGCTGGTGCGGGCCTCGAATGACGGGGCCGCGAATCTGGCCCTCCTGGGCGACAAGATGCTGTTCTTCAACGCCTCCAGGCGCAGCTTCATCATGTATGCGGTCTCAGGACATACCTGGGTCGCGATGGGGGATCCGATCGGCCCGGCCGGCGACCAGGAGGAGCTGATCTGGCGGTTTCTCGAGGAAGCGGATCGCCACGCTTGCCGGCCGGCGTTCTATGAGATATCGCCCGAGACATTGCCGGCATACATCGATGCGGGCCTGGGGCTGAGCAAACTCGGCGAGGAGGCGCGGGTCGATCTCAAGGACTTTTCACTCGAAGGCGGGCCGCGCGCCGCACTGCGCCAGTCGCATCGCCGGGCCCAACGCGATGGCCTGAGCTTTCGGATCGCGCCGCCCGCGGAGTATCCGCAGTTGCGCGCCGGGCTGCGTGCAATCTCCGACGAATGGCTCGCCGCCAAGGCGGTCGCGGAGAAGGGGTTCTCGCTGGGTTTCTTCGACGACAATTATCTGCGGCACTTTTCCATCGCGCTGGTCCTGCATGAGGGGCGTCCAGTGGCCTTCGCTAATCTCTGGGAATCTCAGGGCCACGCGGAGCTGTCGGTCGATCTCATGCGCCATGCCGATGCGGCCCCCCGCTCGGTCATGGACTTCCTGTTCATCGAGCTCATGCTGTGGGGCCAGGCGCAGGGCTATGCCTGGTTCAACCTGGGGATGGCGCCGCTCGCGGGCCTGGAGGCCCACCGGCTGGCACCCGCCTGGCACAAACTCGGGCGCCTGGTCTATCGCCTCGGAGAGGAATTTTATAACTTCGATGGCCTGCGGGATTACAAGGACAAATTTGCGCCGCAGTGGCGACCCCGTTATCTCGCCGCTCCCGGACGACTGGCGCTGGCGCGTGTCCTGCTCGATGTCACGCTCCTGATCTCCGGCGGCCTGCGCGGCGCCGTGCTCAAGGGGAAGATGGCCCCGACTGCGGCATGAGCCGTGCTCCGGCCGCTCGCTGCACACGGCTGCCCGCCACGCGCAGGATGGCATCGACGATCTCTGCAGTCTGGCCACCGAAGTGATGGCCACTGCCGATCATGACGGAATTTGCACCTGGCATTTGCAGGGACGGGCAGAGGGAGTCGGACTCGCCACTCCCGTAAACGCACAGCAGCGGCAGCCCGCTGATCCGCTGCAATTCGGGCAGCGTGGCGAGCTCGCCCGCGCCTTCACCCGGCAGCCAGCCGGCGACCCTGATTTCGAAGCTGGCCGCGGCGCTCAGGCCGAGCAGGCTGAGGCTGTCGACGCGCTCCTGCACTCGTTGCGGCAGGCGGTTCCAGATGAAGGGCAGGGCGTCGGCGCCGAAGGAGTAACCGATCAACAGCACGCGATGGGCGTGCCAGGCCGGCAGGAAATGATCGATCAGCCGGGTCACGTCAGCCGCACTCTGCTCCGGTGTGCGCGTCTGCCAGAAATAACGGACACTGCTCAAGGCAGCCACCGATATGCCCTTGCTGGCCAGCTCAGCCGCAAGATCCTGGTCGAGCCCGGCCCATCCGCCGTCGCCCGTCAACAGGATCGCCACGCGATCGCCTTGCCGCTCGCCCGCTGAGACTTCGTAGACGGGCAGATCGCTGATGGAGGAGGCCGTTGCTGCGGGTGGTGCAGCGTGCGCCACGGCCTCCTGGTAAGCCTGTTCCACCTGCGGCCACCAGTGCGCCGTCACCGAGAAACCATGACCGACGCGCGGCAGGCTCAGGAGCCTCGCCGCCGGGATCGCCGCGGCGAAGTCGCGGGTCACGGCCGGGTTGCACACCTGATCGCGCTCTCCCTGTGCCGCGATCCAAGGATCACGGATAGCGGCGTTGGCATCGAGTATCAGCGTGTGATCGCCGGACTTGGTTTTCCCGGGCAGGTGGTAGTCCAGGCCGTTGATCCTGCAGAGGCGGGCGCCACTGAAGTCCTGGTCGGGGCAGAACCCCATGCTGATCGCGCCCGCAAAGGTGCCGTGCGGAGCCTGGGCCAGCGCCGCATAGACGATCGTGGCGCCCGATGAGTAGCCGACCAGCATCGGATGCAGGTAGCCGGGCAGCTGCATCCGGCGCTGCAACTGCTGGCTCAGTGCCTCCATGTCGCCTGCGACGCTGGTGCAGGCGGTGG
>DASWFL010000328.1:0-9136 GCA_036394255.1 Steroidobacteraceae bacterium | reverse complement strand
GTCGGGCGGCGACCCGCCGTGCGACGGCCCGATCGAGCGAGCGGTACCAGCCCACGGCCGTGTCATTGTCGTGGGTGCCCGTATAGGCGACGGTGTCGGGCGTGTAGTTGCGCGGCAGATGCGGGTTGTCGGCCGATCCGTCGAAGGCGAACTGCAGCACGCGCATGCCCGGCAGGCCGAAGCTGCGCCGCAGCGCCACCACGTCAGGGGTGATGACGCCCAGGTCCTCGGCCACGAGGGGCAGCGGACCGAAAGCGTCCCTGAGGGCCGACAGCAATTCCGTCCCGGGTGCCGGCCGCCACGCGCCCTCGCGAGCGGTAGGGGCCGCGGCCGGCACGGACCAGTAGCCGGCCAGCCCGCGGAAATGATCGACGCGCACGAGATCGAAGCGCCGCAGCAGATGCGCCAGTCGCGCGCGCCAGAACGCGAAGCCGTCCCGCCGCGCCTGGTCCCAGTCATAGAGTGGATTACCCCAGAGCTGGCCATCTGCGGCGAAGTAATCCGGGGGCACGCCGGCACGTGCCGTGGGCTGGCCGTCGGCGGCCAGCTGGAACTGTCCGCGCTCCGTCCAGGTGGCCACCGAATCAGGTGCCACATAAATCGGCAGGTCACCGTACAACAGCACGCCGCGCTCGCGTGCGTAGGCCCGCAGCGCCGCCCACTGGCGATCAAAGCGCCACTGCCCGATGCGCAGCTGCTCCAGCTCCACCGCCAGCCGCGCCGCGGCGTCGCCCAAGGCTTCGGGCCGCCGATCGCGCAGCGGCTCGGGCCAGGTCCACCACGGCTTCACGCCATGCGCCTTGCTCAGCGCCGCGTACAGTACGTAGTCTTCGAGCCAGGCGCGCTCGGCGCCGCAAAAATCCTCGTAGTCGCCGCGGGCCTGCGCCGGATCCGGCGCCTCGCGCAGATCGATGAGCGCGGGATTCCCCGCCTGATCGGAGCGTACCCAGTAGGGCGAGAGATCCGGTCCCACGGGGCCCAGCGGCAGCACCTGCCAGACGCTCACCCCGGCGGCGCTCATCCAGTCGATGAAGGCGCGTGCCACGCTGCCGAGCGCGCCCTGTTCGGCGTGCTCGCCGATCAGGGCGGTCGGATGAAGCAGGACACCGCTGCGGCGGTGGTCAAGCACCGCCAGGGCCTTCATTGCTGCGCGCGCCGCATGACTCCCCCGCCCTCGGGCGCCCCACGTCCGACCGAGATCACACGGGCCAGTGCCTCGGGCGGCGCGCGGCCGAGGAGCCGGTACAGACTCGCCAGCTGATGACGAAAGAGGCGATCGAACTCGCTTACGGCCTGGGACGGGTTGTAATCGCCAAACCACCAGAACCAGTCGGAGCCCTCACACAGCCCGAGCTGGCGCTCGATCCATTGGCGCTCCTGCACCAGCACACCCTCGCCCGCCAGCACTTCGTCCGCGGCGACCTTCGCCTGTACCAGCAGGTCCCAGCCTGCGTTCTTGTCGCGATCGCCGATCCAGGTGGCCAGCGTGCCGTGCACCCAGCTGCCGGCCACGACGCGCTGCAGTGGCTGAATTGCCGGCTGGCGCGCCAACAGCTCGCTGGGCGTACTGAGCTCCAGTTGCGGATGGTCAGCCAGCGCTGCATACAGGCCATTGAGGAAGTAGTAGCCGTTGAAGGGGTAGTGTTCCCAGGCGTTCTCGCCATCCAGGGCCACCAGCACCATCGTGCCGGGCCGGTCGGCCTGCTCCCGCGCGAGGCGCTCGAGCTCGCCCACGAAGTGGCGCACGGCATCGTCGCCGTGCCAGCTGGAATAGCTGAAGCCGATCAGGTCGGAGAGTTCATCGTGGCGGAAAAACAGGCTGAGTTGCTGGCCGGGCACGCGCCAGGGGTGCAGCCCCGCGGCGGCGCTGCCCTCGCCGCTCCCGGCGCCACCGGCTTCGAGGCAGGCGCGCAGGACGTTGCCGCTGCTGGCCGCCCAGCGCAAGCCATGGCCGTCGATGAGTTCGAGTGCCCGGGCGCTGATCGCGCCCTCCGAGGGCCAGCACCCCGCGGGCACATGCCCGAAGACACGCTGAAACACGCGCGCCCCCTCCTGCAAGTGCCAGGCCGCGCGTTCTGCACCGCCCGGATAGGCTAGCGCATGCGGCAGGGGCGCCGCCGCGACGGATTCCTGGGCGGCTCGAAAATCAATCAGCAGGGGCAGGATCGGGTGCCCGTAGGGCGACATGGCCAATTCGACCTGGCCGCGTTCGGACAGGGCGCGATAACGCCCCAGCAGGCCGGCGAGCAGCTCGCCGACCAGCTCGAGCAGGCTCCGCCGGTGCGACGGGCCAAAATCGCGCCGGCGTTCGATGAGCGCCGCGACACGCGGATCGCTGCGTTTGACGGTCTCGCCGAGCCAGGCAATGTGATACCAGACGCCGAGGTCCCGCAGGTACTCGTCCGTAGCGAACTCCGCGCTGGCGCGCGCGCCCGCTGATTCGGCGAGCGCGACGAGCTCCACGTAGGCCGGGTAGCGCCCGATGAGCTGCGTGCGCTCGGCGCGCAGGCAGGCCTGCACCAGCGCCAGCCGCGCCTCAGTGTCCGCCGGAAGTGGCGCCTCGGACAGCAAGGCCAGCACCGGGTCCTGAAGATTCTCCCCGCGCTGCAGGTGCGCGCTGACTCTCGTGGCCAGCTCCTCGAGCTGCTCGAGCAGCACCGGCGCGAAATTCACCACCGCGCGGGCACGCGGATTGGCCTCCAGGTGTGCGGCCATGTCGACGTAGTCCTTGATCGCGTGCAGGTACGTCCACGGCAGGATGAACTCCCCGCTGAGCGGATCGCGGTACTGCGGCTGGTGCATATGCCAGAGCAGCACCACGGGAAAGCGCCGCGCTTCGGTCACGCTCCGGCAGCGCTCCGCTGTAGCATTTCCGGTGTCACCAGCACCACGCCGCCTTCGGTCACGTGGAAGCGCGCCGCGTCGGCCGCACGATTGACGCCGATCTGCTGGCCGTCCGGCACTTCGCAGCCCTCATCGAGGATGGCCTGGCGGATCGTGCAACCGGCCCCGATCTTGACGTTGGGCAGCACCACCGCGCGGTGTACGTTCGAGCCCTCGTTGACCCTCACGTTCGAGAACAGGAGCGACTGGTTGACGACCGAGCCGGAGATGATGCAGCCCCCGGAGACAATCGAGTTGATCGCCATGCCGCGCCGGCTGTCTTCATCGAGCACGAACTTCGCCGACGGCGCGTGCAGCTGGTAGGTCCAGATCGGCCACTCCTCGTCGTAGAGGTTCAGTTCCGGTGCCACGTGCACCAGCTCGATGTTGGCTTCGTAGTAGGCATCGACGGTCCCGACGTCGCGCCAGTAGCTCTGCGCGCGCGTCTTCACGTCGGTGAACGGATAGGCAAACACCTGCAGCTTGTCGATGGCCGGCGGGATGATGTTGCGGCCAAAATCGTGCTTTGACCTGGCGGAGTTGGCGTCCTCCGTCAGGAGCTTCTCCATCAGCCTGGCGTTGAAGACATAGATGCCCATCGAGGCCAGCGCGGCATCGGGGCGGCCGGGAATGGGCTCGGGCTGCTGCGGCTTCTCCGCGAACTTCGTCACGCGGTTCCACTCGGTCACCGACAGCACGCCGAATTCCCGCGCCTTTTCGCGCGCCACTTCGACGACGCCGACCGTGATGTCGGCCCCCTTCTCCACGTGATAGGCGACCATAGGGCCGTAATCCATCTTGTAGATGTGATCTCCCGCCAGCACCAGCACGTGCTTGGGCCGGTGCGTGCGTATCAGGTCGAGATTCTGGTAGACACAGTCCGCCGTGCCGCGATACCAGTGTTCCCCGATCTGTTGCTGCGCGGGCACCACATCGATGAATTCTCCGAACTCGCCCCGCAGGTAACTCCAGCCGCGCTGCACGTGCTGGATCAGCGATTGCCCCTTGTACTGCGTCATGATGAATATCTGGCGGATGCCCGAATTCACGCAGTTGGAGAGGGGGAAATCGATGATGCGGAACTTGCCGCCGAAGGGCGTGGCCGGCTTGCAGCGGTGCTCCGTCAGGTCCCGCAGGCGCTCCCCGCGCCCGCCTGCCATGATGACCGCCAGAGCGCCGCTCGTGAGGCGACTGACGTAACGGCCTGAGGAAGTGCGGGCGGTCGGCTTTGCCATCACAGTGGCTACTCTATTAAGGTCCCCACGGCGAGTATAGTCCCTGCGATGAGGGCGGTTGCGGACTGGATTGACGATCTGGCGGGGGATCTGCGGCGCATTGCCGAGGGCACTCACCACGACCCGCATGGGGTGCTGGGCGCTCGTGCGCGCGGCGGCCAGTCCACGCTACTGGTCCACCTTCCTGATACGGCGGCGGTCAGTATCGACGGGCGCCATGAGATGCAGCGCGTGGCGGGCTCCGATTTCTTCCGCTGGCAGGGCCCGCCGGGCTCGCTCAGCCTGCATTACCGACTGAGCCGGCGCGACGGCCGCGGCGGCACCCAGGAGCGCATCGACCCCTACAGCTTCTTCCCCACCATTGGGCCGCAGGACCTGACAGCCTTCAGTGGCGGGTTCGAAGCCCGCGCCTGGCAGTTCCTCGGCGCCCAGCTCATGCAGGTCGACGGCGTGAGCGGCGTGCGCTTTGCGGTCTGGGCGCCCAATGCCGCACGCGTCAGCGTCGTCGGGCCATTCTGCGACTGGGATGGCCGGCGCTACCCGCTGCGCAGCCTCGCCTCTTCGGGCGTGTGGGAGATTTTCATTCCGGGCCTCGCGGCGGGTGAACTGTACAAGTTCGAGTTGCGGCATCGCAGCGGCGGCACCGTGGCCCTCAAGACCGACCCCTACGGCCGGGCTTCCGAGTTGCGCCCTGGCACGGCCTCGATCGTCTGCGACAGCCACTATGGCTGGAACGACGCGGGCTGGCTGCAGGCGCGGCGCGAGCGCGACTGGCTGCACTCCCCTTTAAGCATCTACGAGCTGCACATCGGCTCCTGGCGCCAGCACCCGGACGGCCGGTTCTACAGCTATCGCGAGCTGGCCGCCGCCCTCATTCCCTACGTGCGCGAGCAGGGCTTCACGCATATCGAGCTGCTGCCGATCACCGAGCACCCGCTGGACGATTCCTGGGGATATCAGACGACGGGGTATTTTGCGCCCACCAGCCGCCACGGCACGCCCGACGAGCTGCGCTATTTCGTTGATCAATGCCACCAGGCCGGCGTCGGCGTGCTGCTCGACTGGGTGCCGGGGCATTTCCCGCGCGACGCCCACGGCCTGCCGCGCTTCGATGGCACCGCGCTGTACGAATACGAAGACCCGCGCAAGGGCGAGCACCGCGACTGGGGCACGCTGATCTTCAATTACGAGCGGCACGAAGTGCGCTCCTTCCTGCTCTCGAGCGCCTGCTACTGGCTCGAGGAATTTCACTTCGACGGCCTGCGCGTCGATGCCGTTGCCTCGATGCTGTATCTGGATTTCGGCCGGCAGGGTGACTTCGTACCCAACCGCTACGGCGGCCGTGAGAATCTCGAGGCCATCGAGTTCCTGCGCTCTCTGAACGCGACCGCCCATTCACGCAACCCGGGCACGCTGATCGTCGCCGAGGAGTCCACCGACTGGCCGCAGGTCTCGCGACCCACCGACGCCGGCGGACTGGGCTTCAGCATGAAGTGGAACATGGGCTGGATGCACGACACGCTGAGCTACTTCAAGGAAGACCCGCTGTATCGCCGCCATCACCACAACAAGCTCAGCTTCGGGCAGATGTACGCCTACAGCGAGAACTTCGTGCTGCCCTTCTCACATGACGAAGTGGTGCACCTGAAGCGCTCACTCCTGGGGCGCATGCCCGGCGATCGCTGGCAGCAGCTGGCGAACCTGCGGCTGCTCTACACCTACATGTGGACCTTCCCCGGCAAGAAACTCCTGTTCATGGGCGGTGAATTCGCGCACCCCTGGGAATGGGACTTTCGCAGCGAACTGCCCTGGTGGCTCGCCCGCCATGCCGAGCACGCCGGCATGCAGCACGCCGTTGCAGATCTGAACCGCCTGTATGTGCAGCGACCCGCGCTGCACCGCTATGAATTCGAGCAGCGCGGCTTCAGCTGGCTCGACGCCGACGACGCGGCGAACTCGACCCTGAGTTTTGCGCGCTGGGCCGATGAGCAGCACCTGATCGTCGCCCTCAATTTCACGCCAGTGCCCCGCCACGGCTTTCGCCTCGGCGTGCCGCACGGCGGCCGCTACGGCGAGGTCTTCAATTCCGACTCGGGCTATTACGGCGGCGCGAATCTGGGCAACGGCCTGGGGCTGCACGCCTCGCCGACGCCCTGGCACGGACAGCCGCATTCGATCGAGGTCAGCCTGCCGCCCCTGGCCGGCGTGATCTTCGCGCCCGGGTAGGGCGCTACAGGCGCTTGATCAGGCCCAACTCCAGCGGGTGGCCCTGCAGTTCATGGTCGGGCCGCACCCGAAACTCCATCGCAAACTGACCCGAGGTCGGCGGCGGCGCGTCGAGTTCGAAGACCCGGGATCCATCGCTATCGACTTCACCGGTGGGCCTGAGGCGCGCCCGCCACAGGTCCCCGGCCTCTTCGCGCCCGTATGAAGTGAGCGCCGGCCATTGCTGATACACCCGGGGCAGCATGCGGCGCGCCAGGAATTCCACCGCCACTTCCTCGGCGTCGAGGCCGTTCAGGGCGACGGCGATGCGCTGGTGCAAGCGCCCGTCACGCTGCAATTCGCGCGCCGGCGCGGACAGCGCACGCAGGGACACACCGGGCCAGGCCTTGCGCACCCGCTGCTTCCAGCGCGCCAGCGTGCGCGCACCGGCGTCGTGGTCGCTCGCGATGCGCGCATGCTGCGCGGCGGCGCTCCGGTACAGGCCGCGCTCATAGTCGCAGATCATCCGCCGCATGTTGAACTGCGGGATGACCGTCATCATGGCGCGCCGGCAGCGACGCACCCATTCGGGCGAATATCCCTGTGCACCGCGCGCGTAGTAGAGCGGCACGACCTCCTCCTCGAGTGTATCGAGCATCAGGTCGGCATCGAGCGCGTCGCGCCTCTCGGGATCCTGCACCTGAGCGGCCGGGATGCCCCAGCCATTGCTCCCGTCCCAGGCTTCGGCCCACCAGCCATCGAGTACGCTGAGATTGAGCCGGCCGTTGATCGCCGCCTTGATCCCCGAGGTGCCGCTGGCTTCGAGCGGCGCGATCGGATTGTTGAGCCAGACATCCACGCCGGAGACCATCCAGCGCGCCAGTTCGATGTCGTAGTCCTCCAGAAACACGACGTTGCCGGCGAACTCCCGATCGAGCATCAGCTGCTTGATCTCGCGCAGCATCTGCTGGCCGGGCTGATCGGCCGGATGCGCCTTGCCCGCAAACAGCAGCAGTACCGGGCGATCCCCACCGTCGATGAGCCGGGCCAGGCGCGCGCGGTCGCGCAGCAGCAGCGCGGCACGCTTGTAGGTGGCGAAGCGGCGCGCGAAACCGAGCGTGAGCACATCCGGCCGCTGCGGATCGAGCAGGCGCGTGACGTGGCGCAGCTCGGCGACGCTCAGGTCCTCACTCGCGTACTGGCGGCGCAGGCGCTCGCGCACGCCGGCGAGCATCCGCGTCTTCACCTCCTGCGAGGTTTCCCAGTACTTTTTTTCCGGTACCCGCTCCAGGCCCTGCCAGAAACCGGCATCGTTGAGCCGCTCGCGCCAGTCGGCGCCCAGCTCGGTGTCGAAGAAGCGGGCCCAGGTCTGCGCCAGGAACGTCGGTACGTGCACACCGTTGGTGATATAGCCGACCGGGTTTTCACCCACCGGCACGTCATTCCAGTGATCGGCGCACAGCTTGGCCGAAACCCGCCCGTGTATCCGGCTCACACCATTGACACGCCGTGCGCCCGCCAGCGCCAGGCGCGTCATGTTGAAGCGCTGATTGTCCCCCGGTGCGCGGGCCAGCTGCATCACGCGCTCCTGGGGCAGCCCGGACTCGCGCAGGTATTGGGCGAAAGAGGCGGTAAACAGGCCATCATCGAAGGCGTCATGGCCGGCCGCCACCGGCGTGTGCGTGGTAAACACACACTGCGGCGCCGTGGCTTCCAGCGCCGTCTCGAAATCGAGCCCCCGCGCCATCGCTTCACGCAGCAACTCGAGAATCAGGAAGGCCGCATGACCTTCGTTGATGTGCCAGACGGCAGGCGCGAGTCCCAGTGCGCGCAGCAGGCGCACACCGCCGATGCCGAGGATCATTTCCTGGCGGATGCGGGCCGCGTCGCCGCCGCCGTAGAGCCGGTAGGTAATGTCGCGGTCTTCGCTGGCATTCTCGGCGCAGTCGGTGTCCATGAGGTAGACCGCGACGCGCCCGACGAGGGCCCGCCACACCCGGACTCTTACCTCACGTTCGCCGATGCGCACCGACACCTTGAGCAACGCGCCGGCGGCATCGTTGACGACCTCGACCGGCAGATCGCGCGCATCGGTATCGGCATAGTCGGAGTGCTGCAGGCCCTCGCCATCGACCCGTTGCGTGAAGTAACCCTGCCGGTAGAGCAGCCCGACGGCGATAAAGTTGAGGCGCTCATCGCTTGCCGCCTTGCAGTAATCGCCCGCCACTATGCCGAGGCCGCCGGAGTAGATCGGGAAGCTCTCGTGAAAGCCGTACTCGGCGCAGAAATAAGCGACCAGCGGCAGATCATCGCGAGGGGGCGCCTTGACGTAGCCGTCGAGGTACTCGACCACCTGCCGGTAGCGTTCGACGAAGACCGGATCAGCGGCGGCGCGCTCCAGGCGCGTCTGGTCCAGGCAACGCAGCATGAGGCGCGGGTTGCGCTCGACCTGCTCCCACAGCTCCGGATCGAGGTCCTGGAACAGGGCGCGGGCCGGGCGGTGCCAGCTGAAGAAGAGATTGCCGGCGAGTTCGGGCAGGCGCGCCAGCGCCGCGGGGATGGGCGAGGTGACTTCGAGTAGGTGCATGGTGCGTGACGGTACGCAATCAATGGCCACGGGACTGCCAAGCTTAGCAGCAAGAAAGCGATCACCAGCGTTCTTTGCTTGGCTCGCGCCACACTGACCAGTATTCTCGGCCCATGCCGGTCAAGCTCACCGCCTGCACCACCACCATCTGCGCCGTCACGGCTTGCGCCGTCACCGTGGCCCTGGTCTCCAGCGCCTCCTGTTCCCAGCGCCCGGCCGAGGCGAT
>DASWFL010000327.1:0-5506 GCA_036394255.1 Steroidobacteraceae bacterium | reverse complement strand
GGGCCAGCGCCTGGTCACGAAGCAGACGGGCGCGGCCGGATTGCCGATCGAGAAGGTCTACATCGAGGCCGGCTCCGACATCGCGCGCGAGCTGTACCTGAGTTTCACGCTCGATCGGGAGCGTAGCTGTATCGCCGTGGTCGCCTCCGCCGCCGGCGGCATGGATATCGAACAGGTCGCCCACGATACGCCGGAGCGGATCCTGTCCGTGACCGTGCATCCGGCCGCCGGCCTGCAGCCCTGGCAATGCCGGCAGCTCGCCTACGGCCTGGGGCTTACGGCTACGCAGCTGGCGCAATTCCAGACGATCCTGATGGCGCTTTATCGGCTGTATCTGGAGAAGGACGCCAGCCTGATCGAGATCAACCCGCTGATCGTCACCGCTGGCGGCAGGCTCATGGCGCTGGATTGCAAGCTGGACATCGAGGCGAATGCGCTGTTCCGGCAGCCGGAGATGGCGGCGTTGCGCGATCCGGGCCAGGAAGACCCGGCCGAGCGCATCGCCAGCGAACACGACCTGAACTACGTCTCGCTCGACGGCGATATCGCCTGCATGGTCAACGGCGCCGGCCTGGCGATGGCGACGATGGACCTGATCAAGCTGCACGGCGGCACGCCGGCCAACTTTCTCGACGTCGGCGGCGGTGCGACCGCCGAGCGGGTGACCGCGGCCTTCCGCCTGATTCTGTCCAACCCGAGGGTACGCGCCATACTGGTCAACATCTTCGGCGGCATCGTCCGTTGCGATCTGATCGCCGACGGCATCATCAATGCCGTGCGCGACGTTGGCGTGAACGTGCCGGTGGTGGTGCGCCTCGAGGGGACCAACGCGGCCGAGGCGCGCGAGAAGCTCGCCAGCGGCGCCCTGGCGATCGTTGCTGCCACCGATCTGGACGACGCGGCACGCCGGGCCGTGCAGGCCGCCGGCAGCGCCCCGGCAGTGGCCCGGCGATGAGTATCCTGGTCAACAAGCGCACGGGGGTCCTGTGTCAGGGCTTTACCGGCAAGCAGGGCAGCTTTCACTCCGAGCAGAGCATCGCCTATGGCACGCGCCTGCTCGGGGGCGTGACGCCGGGACGCGGGGGCGAGCAGCACCTGGGATTGCCGGTGTTCGACACCATGCGCACTGCCGTCGCGGCGACGGGCGCGACCGCCAGCATGATCTACGTGCCGGCCGCGCACGCCGCCGACAGTATCCTCGAAGCGGCCGCCGCCGGCATCGAGCTGATCGTGTGCATCACCGAGGGTGTTCCGGTCAATGACATGATCCGGGTCAAGGCCGCACTCCTCGGCAGTGGCACGCGGCTCGTGGGCCCCAACTGCCCCGGCGTCATCACTCCCGGCGAGTGCAAGATCGGCATCATGCCCGGCTTCATCCACAAGCGAGGCTGTGTCGGGGTGGTCTCGCGCTCCGGAACCCTGACCTACGAGGCGGTGTTCCAGACCACCAACAACGGCCTGGGCCAGAGTACCTGCGTCGGCATCGGCGGGGATCCGGTGCGCGGCCTGAATTTCATCGAGGTGATCGAGCTGTTCGAGCGCGACCCGCAGACCGAGGGCATCGTCATGGTGGGCGAGATCGGCGGTGGCGATGAGGAGGCCGCGGCCGCTCATATCCGTCATTTCGTGACCAAACCGGTGGTGGCCTACATCGCCGGCGTCACCGCGCCGCCCGGCAAGCGCATGGGTCACGCCGGGGCGGTGATCGCGGGGGGCAAGGGCACCGCCATGGACAAATTCGCGGCGCTCGAGGCGGCCGGCGTGAATACCGTGCATTCGCCGGCCGAACTCGGCAGCGCCATGCTGCAGGCCCTGCGCCGCGGCCGCTCCAGGCCCGCCGCCCGGCGTGCAACCCGTCGCCGGCGCCGGTGAGGATCCACGCTTACGGCCGCCCGGAGCTCCAGTGAACGCCAGTGAGCGGCTCACGGTGGCCCTCGCGCAGGTCAACCTGCTGGTCGGTGACGTGCAGGGCAACCTGGCGCTGACGCTGCGCGAGGCGGCGCGCGCGCGCGATGAACTGCGTGCCGATCTGGTGCTGTTCCCGGAACTGACGCTCAGCGGCTATCCGCCCGAGGACCTGCTCTTCCACCGCGGCCTGCGCACCCAGATCGAGCGCGCCGTGCGGCAACTGGCGGGCGGCGCGCCCGGCATTGATCTGGTCCTGGGCTTTCCCGAGTACCAGGGCACCCAGATCTACAACAGCGCCGGGGTCTACCGCGACGGCCGGCGTGTGGCGCTGCGGCGCAAGAGCTGCCTGCCGAACTACCGGGTGTTCGACGAAAAGCGCTATTTCACCGCCGGCGAGGGTGCGGCGGTGTTCGAGTGCAAGGGGTTCCGGCTGGGGCTGCTGGTCTGCGAGGACGCTTGGGAGAGCGAGCCGGCTCGGCTCGCCTGCGCCGCCGGCGCCGAACTGCTGCTGGTGATCAACGCCTCGCCGTTCGATATGTACAAGCAGCGCGAACGCGAGCGTGTGATTGCCGAGCGAGTGGCCGAGTGCGCCGTGCCCATCGCCTACGTGAACCTGTGCGGCGGCCAGGACGAGCTGGTCTTCGAGGGCAACTCCTTCGTGATGGATGCCAGGGGCGAGATCGTGGTGCGCGCCCCGGCGTATACGGAAGGGCTGTATCCGGCGCAGTTCGAGCGCCGCGACTCAAAAGTCGTGCCCGTCGCGGGCGCGGTAGCGCCCGAGCTCGGCACCGATGAGAACGTCTATCGGGCGCTGGTGCTCGGCGTGCGCGACTACGTCAGCAAGCACGGCTTTGCGGGCGTGGTGATGGGCCTGTCCGGTGGCGTGGATTCGGCCCTCACCCTGGCGATCGCGGTCGACGCCCTCGGCGCGCCGCGGGTGCAGGCCGTGATGATGCCTTCGCGCTATACCTCGCAGATGAGCGTCGAGGACGCCACCGCCCAGGCGCGCACGCTCGGCGTGCAAATCAGCTCCATTTCAATCGAAGGACTGTTCGAGGCGGCACTCGCCGCGCTGAAGGCGGAGTTCGCGGGGCGCCCGGCGGACGCCACCGAGGAAAATATCCAGGCGCGCACGCGCGGATTGCTGCTCATGGCGATTTCCAACAAGACCGGGCGCATGCTGCTCACCACTGGCAACAAGAGCGAGATGGCCGTCGGCTACGCCACGCTGTACGGGGACATGAACGGCGGCTTCGCACCCATCAAGGATTGCAGCAAGCTGCTGGTCTACCGCCTGGCGCATTACCGCAACAGCATCGCGCCGCCGGACGCACCGGTCATACCCGCACGCGTGATCGAACGCGAGCCGAGCGCGGAACTGCGGCCGAACCAGAAGGACACTGATTCGCTCCCGCCCTATGCCCTGCTCGATCCGATCCTGGAGGCCTTCATCGAGGAGGACCTGTCGGTCGACGAGATCTGTGCCCGCGGCTTCGAACGCGCCGTGGTCACCCGCATCCTGAACCTGGTCCAGCGCAACGAATACAAGCGCCGCCAGGCCCCGCCCGGCGTGCGCGTCAGCCGGCGCGCGTTTGGCCGCGACTGGCGCTATCCCATTACCAGCGGGTATCGACGCTAGCGTTCGGTGGCGGGAGCTCTGCTCGGGTGCCGCGAGGCGCCTTGAAGGAGGCGGCCGGCATCGTGGTGTCTTTTTTTTCTGCGACCCGTTACATGTAACGCGTTACATGTAACGCCTGATTCAGAAAAAGGATGGTCGACAGCGGCCCGATCGCGCCCCGCGCCTCAGGCCCCGCGCCTCAGGCCCCGCGCCTCAGGCACAGCGCCTCAGAGGATGTGCCACCACGAGCGCCGTTTCATGCCCTGCGCACTGGGCTCGTGATAATTGGCCTGGTACACCTTCTCGACATTCGCCTGCAGGTCCTTGAGGCCCAGGCGCCGGTAGCAGTCGATCATGATCTCGAGCGCTTCCTGCTCCGAAGGGGCGCCGTCGTATTGCTCGATCGTGCGCTGGGCGCGCTGCGCCGCGGCCAGGTAGGCGCCACGGCGCACATAGTAGCGGGCGACGTTGACCTCGTATTCGGCCAGGCGGTTGCGCAGGTAGATCAGCCGGCGCTGCGCGTCGTGGGCATAGGCGCTGTTCGGATAATCCTTCACGACGGTGCTGAAGGCGGTGATCGAGGAGAGGAGCGATTCCGGCGGCCGCTTGGCCATGTCGACACCGAACCAGCGTTCGATTGCCCAGGGCGTATGCTCGAAGTCGATCAGGCCGCGCATGTACCAGGCGTAATCGACGCGTGGGTGCGTGGGATTTTCGTCCAGGAACTGCTTGGCGGCGTCGGTCGCCGACTCGTTCTCGCCCTTGCGGTAGTAGGCGTAGATCAGATCGAGCCGCGCCTGCCGTGCCTGGTCTGAGAAGGGGTAGCGGGCGGTCAGCGCCTCGTACTGCCGGACGGCGATGTCATAGTCGCTGCGGTCGAGCGACTTGCGCGCCACCTTGTACAGGTTTTCGGGCGACAGGCGCTCCGCATCGCGTAGCTTGCCACGGCTGTGGCAACCACCGAGGGCCACGGACAGGGCCAGCAGCGCGATGGCGGCGGCACGGCAATACTGGAGGCGGGTGCCTTGGTGAGCGGTCACGTTTTACCCTGCGACGCGAAAGCGCCAGTATAGCGAATTAATCCCGCCGCACTTGCGACCGCACCATGACCGCCAAGTTCCTCATCCATGATCTGCAGCTGCCCGCCGAAGTCGCCGGCGCACGCTTCGATCAGGCACTCGCCGTGGCCCTGCCGCAGTACTCGCGGGCGCGTCTGCAGCGCTGGATCAGCGCCGGTTCGGTGCTGCTCGATGGCCGTGCGGTCAGGCCGCGCGAGCGGCTGGCGGGGGGCGAGCGGGTGCGCGTGCAGGCCGAGTTCCCGGCCGACACCACCGTCGAAGCCGAGGCGATCAGCCTGCAGGTGGTGTACGAGGACGAGGCCCTGCTGGTCATCGACAAGCCGGCCGGCCTGGTCGTGCATCCGGGCGCGGGCAATCCGCGGCATACGCTGCAAAATGCGCTGCTGGCGCACGATCAGGCGCTGGCCACGGTGCCGCGCGCCGGCCTGATCCATCGGCTCGACAAGGAGACGAGCGGCCTGCTGGTCGTGGCACGCACGCCGGAGATCCACGTGCAGCTGGTGCGCACGCTGCAGGAACGCCGCATCGCGCGCGGTTATCTCGCCCTCTGCCTGGGAAGGCCCACGGCCGGTGGCACCATCGCGGAGCCCATCGGCCGGCATCGCACGCAACGCACCCGCATGGCGGTGCGGCGCGACGGGCGCGAGGCGGTGACGCACTACAGGATCGAGGAGCGCTTTCGCGGCCATACGCTGCTGCGCGTGCAGCTCGAGACGGGCCGCACCCATCAGATCCGCGTGCACCTCGCCCACGCCGGATTCCCGATCGTCGGGGACCCCCTCTACGGTGGCCGGCGGCGGCAGGTGGCCGGCGCGGGCGCCGTGCTGCAGCGGGCGCTGGCCGCCTTTCGCCGGCAGGCGCTCCACGCGCAGCGCCTGGCGCTCGATCACCCCGTCACGGG
>DASWFL010000326.1:0-3630 GCA_036394255.1 Steroidobacteraceae bacterium | reverse complement strand
ATGGCCCATACCACGAGACTCTGGCCGCGCCGGCAATCACCCGCCGCGAACACGCCCTTGACGCTGGTCGCGTAGCGGTCCATTTCGGCGAGCACGTTGCCGCGCGCGTCGACCGCGGTGCCGAGTTCTTTCAGCAGCCCCGGCTCCGGCCCGAGGAATCCCATCGCCAGCAGCGCGAGCTGGGCCGGCAGCTGGCGCTCACTCCCCGCCAGCTCCAGCGCGACAAACTCGCCGTTGCCGTTGCGCTCCCACCTGATCGCGACCGTCACCACCGCCGTCAGCGCGCCACCCCGGTCGGTGATGAATTTCTTCACCGTGGTCGAATAGGTGCGTGGATCGGCGCCGAAGCGCGCGGCGGCCTCTTCCTGCCCGTAGTCGAGCTTGTAGACCTTCGGCCATTCCGGCCAGGGATTGTCGGCCGCCCGCTCGTCGGGCGGACGCGGCAGGATCTCGGCCTGCACCAGGCTCCGGCAGCCCTGGCGCATCGCCGTGCCGACACAGTCGGTGCCCGTATCGCCGCCCCCGATGACCACCACATCGCGGCCACGTGCATGGATCGGCGTCGCCTCGGCGCCGCCGTTGAGCAGCGCCTGCGTGCTGGCGGTGAGATAGTCCATCGCGAAGTGCACGCCCGCCAGCTCCCGCCCGGCCACCGGCAGGTCGCGTGGCTGCGTCGCGCCCGTGCACAGCACCACGGCGTCGAAGTCCCGCTGCAGGAGTCTCGCTTCGACGTTCTCCCCGACATTGGCGCTGCACAGGAACTTGACGCCCTCGCGCTCGAGCAGCTCGATGCGTCGCAGGACGACCGCGCGCTTGTCGAGCTTCATGTTCGGGATGCCATACATCAGCAGGCCACCGGGCCGGTCGGCGCGCTCGAGCACGGTGACGCTGTGGCCGGCGCCGTTGAGCTGTGCGGCCGCGGCCAGGCCGGCCGGGCCGGAGCCGATGACGACCACCTTCTTGCCGGTGCGCGCCGGTGGCGGCTGCGGCACTACCCAGCCGGACTCGAATCCCTTGTCGATGATCGCGTTTTCCAGCGTCTTGATCGTCACCGGCGGTGAGTGCACGCCCAGCACGCAGGAACCCTCGCAGGGCGCCGGGCACACGCGGCCGGTAAATTCGGGGAAGTTGTTAGTGAGGTGCAGGCGATCGAGCGCCTCGTGCCACAATCCCCGGTATACCAGGTCGTTCCATTCCGGGATGAGGTTGTTGACGGGGCACCCCGAGGCCATCCCGCTGATGAGCTTGCCGGTCTGGCAGAAGGGCACGCCGCAGTCCATGCAGCGCGCGCCCTGCTGGCGCAGGTGCCGCTCCTCCATGTGGTGATGGAATTCGCTCCAGTCGCGCACCCGCTCCAGCGGCGTGCGATCGACCGGCAGTTCACGCAGGTACTCGATGAATCCCGTCGGCTTGCCCATCGTGACGCCTGCCGCTCAGTTCCCGCCGACGCGGGCGAGATCGCGGGCATTTTCCTCGAAGGCGGCCATGATCGCCTCTTCGCCCGAGAGCCCCTGCTCGTGCGCGCGGCGCACGCAGGCCAGCACGCGCTTGTAGTCCCTGGGCATGATGCGCTGGAAGCGCCCGATCAGCTGCGGCCACCTTGCCAGCACCGCGGCGGCGCGCACGCTGCCCGTGTAGCGCACGTGCCGCTCGATCAGCGCCCGCACCGCAGCGATCTCCTCCGGGTCGGAGAGCGGCTCGACACCGACCATCTGGGTGTTGACGCGGCCCGCGAAATCGCCCACCTCGTCGAGCACGTAGGCGACGCCGCCGGACATGCCGGCTCCGAAGTTGCGGCCCGCGCGGCCGAGCACGACGACGCGGCCGCCGGTCATGTACTCGCAGCCATGATCGCCCACGGCCTCGACCACGGCGTCGACGCCGCTGTTGCGCACCGCGAAGCGCTCGCCCGCCATGCCGCAGATGAAGGCTTCACCGCTGGTCGCGCCGTAGAGCGCCACGTTGCCGATGATGATGTTGTCGGCGGCGACGAAAGCGGAGCCCGCCGGCGGGTGAATGATGAGCTTGCCGCCCGACAGCCCCTTGCCGACGTAGTCGTTGGCGTCGCCTTCCAGCTGCAGCGTCATGCCCGGGGGCAGGAAGGCGCCGAAACTCTGTCCGGCCGAACCGTGGAATTTGAGGCGGATCGTATCGGCCGGCAGCCCCCTGGCGCCATGGCGGCGCGTGACCTCGCTCCCGGTGATCGTGCCCACGACGCGATTGGTGTTGCGGATCGGCAGCTCGGCAACCACCGGCTCGCCGCGTTCGATGGCCGGCGCGCACAGCGCCAGCAGCGTGGTGAGGTCCAGGGAATTCTCCAGGCCGTGCTCCTGGGCGGTGCTGCAATAGCGCCCGACCTCCTCGCCCACGTCCGGCTGGTAGAGGATGTTGCTGAAATCGAAGCCGCGTGCCTTCCAGTGATCGATCGCCTTACGCGGCTCGAGCCGATCGACTCTGCCCACCATCTCATCGACACTGCGGAACCCGAGTTGCGCCATCAGCTCGCGCATGTCCTGCGCGATGAAGCGCATGAAATTCACCACGTGCTCCGGCTTCCCCTCGAAGCGCTCGCGCAGGCGCGGATCCTGCGTGGCGACGCCCACCGGACAGGTATTCAGGTGACACACGCGCATCAGGATGCAGCCCACCGAAACCAGTGGCGCCGTGGCGAAACCGAATTCCTCGGCGCCCAGCAACGCGGCGATGACGACGTCGCGCCCGGTCTTGAGCTGGCCGTCGGTCTCCACGACGATGCGGCTGCGCAGGTTGTTGAGCACCAGGGTCTGGTGCGCCTCGGCGAGCCCGAGTTCCCAGGGCAGTCCGGAATGCGCGATCGAAGTCTGCGGCGCCGCACCCGTCCCGCCATCGCACCCGCTGATCAGCACCACGTCCGCGTGCGCCTTGGAGACGCCTGCGGCGATCGTGCCTACGCCCACTTCGGCAACCAGCTTCACGCTGATGCGCGCCTCGCGATTGGCATTCTTCAGGTCGTGGATCAGCTCGGCCAGGTCTTCGATCGAATAGATGTCGTGATGCGGCGGCGGTGAGATCAGGCCGACCCCGGCCGTGGTATGCCGCGTCCGGGCGATCCAGGGATAGACCTTGTTGCCCGGCAGCTGCCCGCCTTCGCCCGGCTTGGCACCCTGCGCCATCTTGATCTGCAGCTCGCGCGCGCTGAGCAGATATTCGCTGGTGACGCCAAAGCGCCCCGAGGCAACCTGCTTGATCGCTGAGTTCTTCGAATCGCCGTTCGGCAGCGGCCGGTAGCGCTCGGGGTCCTCGCCCCCCTCCCCGGTATTGCTCTTGCCGCCGATGCGGTTCATGGCGATCGCGAGCGTCTCGTGCGCCTCCTGGCTGATCGAGCCGTAGGACATCGCGCCGGTCTTGAAGCGCTTCATCAGCTGCTCGACCGGCTCGACCTCCTCGATCGGCACCGCATCGCCAGCCTTGAGGTCCAGCAGGCCGCGCAGTGTGCACAGCTGCCGTGACTGGTCGTTGATCAGCTGCGCATAGGACCTGTAGGTCGCGTAGCTTCCGCTGCGTACGGCTTTCTGCAGGCGGTGGATCGACTCGGGGTTGAACAGGTGGTGTTCCCCGTCGGCACGCCACTGGTAGCGGCCGCCGGCGGGG
>DASWFL010000325.1:0-4459 GCA_036394255.1 Steroidobacteraceae bacterium | reverse complement strand
CCTGATCCCCGCCGGACGGCAAGGCGATCCCGCGGAGTTCGGCGATGCCTGCGCCTATTTGTGCAGCGCCCAGGCGGGCTTCATCACCGGACAGAACCTGCTGCTCGACGGCGGCGCGTACCCGGGCACGTTCTAGAATCGGCGGGAGGAGGATTCGCATGAGGACGATCGTTGCATTACTTTGCTCGCTCTCGCTCGGCGCCGCGTTGGCGCAGGGCTATCCCAATCGAGCGGTCAAAGTCATCGTGCCGTGGACGCCGGGCCAGGCGACCGACATTGCGGCGCGCCTGGTCGCAGAACGCCTGCAAGCGGCGCTCAACCAGCCGTTCGTAATCGACAACAAGCCCGGCGCGGGCGGCGCGATCGGCTCCGAAGCGGTGGTGAAAAGCCCTGCCGATGGCTATACCCTTCTCGCCGCCTCGAGCGGACCGATCTCGATCATGCTGCACCTGCAGAAGGTGCCCTACGACCCGCTCAAGGATCTCGCGCCAGTGAGCCTGGTCGCCGCCACGCCGTTTGCACTTGTAGTGCACCCCTCGTTCCCGGCAGCGAACGCGAAAGAGTTCATTGCGGTGATCAAGGCCGATCCGGGCAAGTACACGTTCTCCTCTTCCGGCACCGGTGCGACCGCGCATCTTTTCACCGAGCTCTTCAACTCGATGGCGCAGATCCGCGGCGTGCGCCACGTGCCTTACAAGGGAACCGCGCCGGCGCTCACCGATATCATGAACGGGCAGGTCACCTATACGGTCGAGACGGTGGCCGCCACTGCCCCGCACATCAAGAGCGGGCGCCTCAAGACCTATGGCGTGTCGACCGCGCGTCGCACGGCGGCGCTGCCCGAGGTGCCGCCGCTTGCCGAGAGCGCAGGGCTGCCCGCGTATGACGCCGCAGCGTGGATCGGTTACGCCGCCCCTGCCGGCACGCCGCGCGACATTCTCGCCAGGCTCTCAACGGAGATCCGCAAGGCGCTGCAGTCCGACGAGCTGAAGGAGCGCATGGTGAACATCGGCCTCGAACCGGTGGGCACCACGCCGGAGGAAATGGCCGCATTCCTGCGCCGCGAGCAGGACCGCTACGGCGCGATCATCCGCGACGCGAATATCAAGATCGACTAATCAGGCGGTCGGCTGCGGCCGCAGATGGCGCCGCCACAGCCAGGCGCCCACCGGCCAGAGCAGGATGATGAACGTGCTGACGGCCAGGAAGCCCGCGATCGGTCGCGTGACGAAGGCGGTGATGTCGCCATCCGACTTGATCATCGACTTGATGAAGTTCTCTTCCATCATCTGGCCGAGGACCACCCCGAGGATCGCCGGCGCGACCGGAAAGCCGTTCTCCTCGAGCACGAACGCGAGCACGCCGAACACCAGCGTCAGCAGTACGCCGAAGACGGTGTTGTTGATGGCGAACGAGCCGACGATGCAGAACAGCAGGATCGTCGGCATCAGGATATTGCGCGGCAGCCGCAGCACGTTCTTCGCCGCCTTGATGGTCAGCCAGCCGAGCGGCAGCATGATGATGTTGGCGAGGATGAACACCAGGAAGATGGCGTAGATGTTCTGCGGGTTGTTGATGAACAGCGTCGGTCCCGGGTTGAGGCCCTTGAGGTACAGCACGCCGATCGCGATCGCGGTGATCGAATCGCCCGGAATGCCGAACACCAGCGCCGGGATCCAGGCGCCGGCGAGCGCGCTGTTGTTGGCGGCGCCCGCCTCGACGATGCCCTCGACGTGGCCGGTGCCGAACTTCTCGGGTTCTTTCGAGAATTTCTTGGCCATCGCGTAGGACATCCAGGCCGCCATGTCGGCGCCCGAGCCGGGCTGGATGCCGATCACCGTGCCCAGGGCGCTGCCGCGCACCAGCGGCCACGGATACTTCACCAGCAGCCCCCACATGCCCTTGAACACGTTGCCGATCTTCTCGGTGGCGAGCTGCAGCGGCGGATCCATGTGCACGACGAAGCGCAGGATCTCGGAGACGGCGAACATGCCCACCATCATCGGGATCAGGCTGATGCCGCCGGTGAGCTCGGCGTTGCCGAAGGTGAAGCGCGGATGCCCCGCCGGGTTGTCGAGTCCGACGCAGGCGACCAGCAGCCCGAGCAGGAGCGAGATGCTCGCCTTCAGGATGCTCGAGTTGCCGATGAACACCGCGCCCGCGAGCCCGAGCACCACCATCCAGAAATACTCGTAGTCGCTGAACTTGAGCGCGATCTCGGCCAGCGCCGGGGCCGAGGTGATCATCACCGCCGTGCCGAACAGGCCACCGATGGCGGAGAACACCAGGCCCGCGCCGAGCGCGACCTCCGCCTGGCCCTTCTTGGTCATCGCATACGCCTCGTCCGTGTACGCCGCGGAGGCGGGCGTGCCGGGAATGCGCAGCAGCGCGCCCGGAATATCGCCGGAGAAAATCGCCATCGCGGTAGCAGTGACGATGGCCGCGACCGCCGGCACCGGCGGCATGAAGAAGGTGATCGGCACCAGCAGCGCCGTAGCCATCGTCGCCGTCAAGCCCGGCACGCAGCCTACGAACAGGCCGAACAGCGCCGAGCACAGGATGACCGTCAGCACATAGGGATCGAAAACCAGCGCAAAGGCCTGCGCGTATGCGTGGAGCACGGCGCTACCAGAGCACCGGCAGCACGCCCCAGGGAAGGGGCACGCGCAGCAGCTTGTAGAAGATGAGGTGGATCACGACCGGAACGACGAGCGCCAGTACAAGCGCGAGCAATGGCTTCACGCGCAGGGCCAGAAACAGCGCAAGCAGGATGAGCGCTCCGCAAATCAGGAAGCCGAGCTTGTCGGAGGCGAGGACATAGAACGCGAGGCCGCCGGTGGCGACCAGGAAATTGGCGACGTGGCGCGGCGAGCCGAGCCACGCGCCGATCGCGACGAGCGGTTGGGCCCGGCGCTCGCGCCAGCCGCGCCAGATCAGCGCGACTGAGCAGCCGCCGAGCAATATCGCGATAAGACCGGGGAACGCGCCCGGGCCGATGCTCTGGCCCGGGATCTTCGGGTAGCCCTGGATCGTGACCAGGACCGCGATCGACAGTGCGAGGAAAACGGCGCCCAGCAGTGCGTCATTGAACTTCACCTTCTACTTCGCGAGACCCACCGCCTTCAGTGCCGCTCCCAGATTGGCGTCGGAGGCCGCCATGAATTTCGCCGTGCCCTCCGGGTCGGCCCACACGGTGCCGTAGCCCTGCTTCGCCATGAATTCCTTGTAGTCCTTCGAGTCGTAGACCTTCTTCAACGCCGTCACCAGGGTCTTCTGCGCGTCGGCCGGAATGCCCTTCGGCGCCGCGATCACGCGCCAGGCCGCGATCTGCCAGTTGCTGCCGAGCTCCGACTTGATCGTCGGCACCTTCGGATAAAGCGCGGGCGGATTGGCGTCCATGATCGCCAGCGGACGCACCTTGCCGGCATCGATCATGGCGCGCGCTTCCGGGATGGAGCACGGCACTACTTCGACGCCGCCGGAAACAAGATCCTGCAGGCCAGGCGCAGCGCCCTGCGAGGGTACCCACGGCAGCGCAGCGGGTTCGATGCCCTGGTCCTTCAGCAGCCCAGCGATCGCGAGGTGCCAGATGCCGCCTTGTCCGGTGCCCGATGCTTTGAATTTGCCCGGATTCGCCTTGATCGCCGCCAGCAAATCCTTCACCGACTTGTAGGACGAATCTGCGCGCACGTTGACGCCGGCAGGATCCGCGTTCATCAGGCCGATCGGCGTGTAGTCGGTGTGCTTGAGCGGCGTGAGACCGACGTGATGCATCATCGTGATCTCGACCGTGATCAGGCCGAGCGTGTAACCGTCGGGCGTCGCCCTGGCGATGGCGTCATGGCCGACCACGCCTGAACCGCCGGTGCGGTTGACGACGTTGAAGGGCTGCTTCAATTCCTTCTCCATCAGCGCGCCGATGATGCGCGCCGTCGCGTCCGTGCCGCCGCCCGCGCCCCAGGGCACGATGAGCTGCACAGGACGTTGCGGGTATTGCGGGTAGGCGCCCGCGGCCGCGAGCGACAGCAGTAGTGCAAGCAGTGTTCTCATGGGTCTCCTCCCGGGTGACGGCGGCATTGTAACCATGGTGCAGGAGTAAAATTTTTCTTTTGGAGGTCCGCATGAACGCCCCCGCGCAAGCCGGTCTCGCCGCGCTTTCCCTGAAGGATTCGAAGCTGTTCCGCGAACAGTGCTACATCGACGGCGGCTGGGTCGACGCCGAAGGGCGCAACACCAGCGCGGTCCACAATCCCGCGACCGGCACCGTGCTCGGTACCGTGCCGCGCATGGGCGCCGCGGAGGCGAAGCGCGCGGTCGAGGCCGCGGCGCGCGCGTGGCCGGCATGGCGCGCCAAGACCGCGAAGGAGCGCGCCGGGATCCTGCGCAAATGGTTTGACCTGATGATGGCGAACCAGGAGGACCTCGCGCAGATCATGACCGCCGAGCAGGGCAAGCCGCT
>DASWFL010000324.1:0-10316 GCA_036394255.1 Steroidobacteraceae bacterium | reverse complement strand
CCCGGCGGGCGAGCGCATCAAGAGCTGAGCATAGAAAGAGTGAAGTCTCACGCTCAGGTGGTCGTAATCGGTGGTGGCGCGGTGGGCTGCAGTGCCCTGTATCACCTCACGCAGCTGGGCATCAGCGATGCGGTCCTGCTCGAGCGCGATGAGCTGACGGCCGGATCGACCTGGCACGCGGCCGGCAATTGCCCGAATTTCTCGACTTCCTGGAACCTGATCAAGCTGCAGCGCCACAGCACCCGGCTCTATGCGCAGCTTGCACAGCGTGTCGGCTACGACATCAACTACCACGTCACGGGGAGCCTCCGGCTGGCGCACAGCAGCGATCGCGTCGATGAATTTCGCCACGTCGTATCCCAGGCGCGGGCCCAGGGGATCGAATTCGAGATGTTGAGCCCGGAGCAGATCCGCGCCCGACATCCCTTCATCACCACCGAGGGTATTCGCGCCGGACTCTACGACCCGCACGATGGGGACATCGACCCGGCGCAGCTGACGCAGGCGCTCGCCAAGGGCGCGCGCGACGGCGGGGCGCAGATCCATCGCCAGACGCGCGTCACAGCACTCGAGCGCACCGCCTCAGGCGAATGGCGCGTTACGACCAATCGCGGGGTCATCGTGGCCCAATCGGTGATCAATGCCGCCGGTTATCGCGGCGGTGAGGTGGCGGCGCTGGTGAGGGAGTACCTGCCGATCGTCACGCTCTCTCACCAGTACCTGATCACCGAGGACATTCCGGAGCTGGTGGCCCGCGGTGCGGCGCGGCTGCCGCTGCTGCGCGACCCGGACGTCAGCTACTACATGCGCCAGGAGCGGCACGGCCTGATCCTGGGTCCCTACGAGAGGCAGGGCAGGGCCCACTGGCTGGAGGGCATACCCGAAGAGTTCGCCCCCCAGCTGTTCGATGATGACATCGGCCGCCTCGAAGCCTACATCGAGGACGCCTGTGCGCGTGTGCCGATACTCGGCTCGGTGGGCGTGAAATCAGTCATCAATGGGCCCATTCCCTATGCGCCGGATGGCAATCCCCTGATCGGCCCTGCTCCGGGCCTGCCCGGACTCTTCCATTGCTGCGCGTTCACCTTTGGCATCGCGCAGGCGGGTGGTGCGGGCAAAATCATCGCCGAGTGGGTGGCGCACGGGCAGCCCGAGTGGGACATGTGGCCGCTGGACTCGCGCCGCTACCTCGCTTACGCCAACCGGAGCTTCACGCTGGCAAAGGCGCTGGAGACCTACCAGGACGAATACGGCATCGGTTACCCGGCCGAGGAGCGGCCCGCAGGCCGGCCCGCCAAGACCTCTCCGGTCTACACGCGGCTCAAGTCCAAGGGCGCGCGCTTCGGCGCGCGCGGCGGCTGGGAACGCGCGGTGTACTTCCCCGAAGTCGGCGATCCCACTGCCGCCGCAGAATTGTCGTTTCGCCGGCCGCGCTGGCACACGGCCGTGGCGCGCGAGTGCAACGCCGTGCAGGAGCGGGTGGCGGTGCTCGACCTGCCGGGCTTCACGAAGTTCGAAGTGTCCGGGCCCGGTGCGCACGCCTGGCTCGATCACATGGTGGCGGGCACGGTGCCGCGCCCGGGACGCACGGCGCTCAACTATTTCTGCTCGCCGAGTGGCGGCATCGTCACGGAGATGACCATCACGGCCTTTGGCCCTGAGCGCTACTGGCTCATCAGCGCCGCGGCCGGGGAACGGCACGACGAGCACTGGCTGCGCGAGCACCTGCCCAGCGGCGGCGCTGTGCGCGTCGAGAACCAGTCGGCGCGCTACGGCACGCTGATCGTCGTGGGCCCGAGGTCGCGCGAACTGCTGTCCGCGCTTACTTCAGCTGACCTGGGCAACGAGGCCTTTCCCTGGCTGGCGATGCGGGTGATCGACATCGGTTACACGCAGGCCATCGCGCTGCGCGTCAACTATGTGGGCGAGCTGGGCTGGGAACTGCATCTGCCGGTGGAGCAGCTCCTGTCGGTGTACGAACTGGTCTGGGAGGCGGGCGCGCGCTACGGCATCAGCGACTACGGCCTGTACGCGATGGACAGCCTGAGGCTCGAGAAGTGCTACCGCGCCTGGAAAGGCGATCTGACGACCGAGTACACACCGTTCATGGCCTCGCTCGATCGCTTCGTGAAACTCGACAAACCTGGTGGCTTCATCGGCCAGGAGGCGCTGCGGCGCGAAGCGGCGAGTGGGCCGCGCGAGCGCTTCGTGCCGCTCATCGTGGCGGCGGAAGAGGCCGACGCCCCGGCCGTGTCCATCGTCTACCAGGACAAGCAGAGCGTCGGATTGGTGACCTCCGGCGGCTTCGGTTATCGGCTGAATCAGAGCATCGCGCTGGCCTACGTGCGCACCGATCTTGCAACCGAGGGCACCGAGCTCGAGGTGGAGATTATCGGCACGCGGCGCCGCGCGGTCGTTGGGCGCGAGCCGCTGTACGATCCGCAGAACTTGCGTCTGCGCGGTTGACAGGGCCGGGTGGCGCTGCCTCCGCGGCGCCCCGAATCCTCAAACTGACACGAACCCCGGCAGGCTGAGCGCCTTGCCATCGAAGGTTGCGGTGCCGTGGCAGCCAAGGCGGCGATTCCGGGCTTCAATCAGGCAATCCGCGAAATCGGCTGCCGAGTCCTTCCAGTGATAGAGAGCGCCTTCGATAGACGCCTCATCCTCAAATGCCAGATCAGAGGTATCAAGCAGTGCTGAGAAGGCCGAGCAGATGTCTGCCTTTGCCAGGTTGTAACGGCTTCGCAGCACCCATTCGGTTTCCAGCAATACCAGCAGGTTGATCAGGATCGGATCACCCTGCGCGGATTGGCGCGTGACCAATCGCCGTGCTCTTTCATACTGTGGCTGATCGTCCCGGATCAGGTACCGAACCAGAACGTTAGTGTCGATCCCGAGCATTAGCGCGACAGTAAATCAATGGACACGGGTTTCCTTCCTTTTTTATAGAGCAGCCCCGCCAGACTCGCAGCGCGTTTGTTTTTGACTCTCATCAGAACCACGCCATCAGGCATCAAAGTAAAGCTCATCCTGTCACCAACCTTCATACCCAATCCGTCTCGAATGGACTTCGGGATAGTGGTCTGGCCCTTGCTGGTCAGGCTCGAATTGGCACTCATGAGATGCTCCGTGCCCCTTACTAAAGTCATTATAGTAAGGAATCAGGAGTCAGCGCAAGCCTGTGGCTGCAGCCCGCCGTCCGGGCTCAGTGAGGGTTAAAGCGCGCGCTCTGGGTTTCGATAGGCGCAACGAACGGCGCCCATAATTACGCAGACGGCGCCAGCGTGAGCGCAGGTCGCCTGCTTAATGTCTCGAGGTGTCGCCGGGTTTAGTCACTTCGTGCCGCGGTGGGGTCCGGTCTACGCAGGATATCCAGTCCGATATATAGAAAGACCAGCAGTGACGCCGCCAGCGTCAGATAGTCGCGGACGGTGTGCGGCTCGAATAAATCGTGGAACGTGAGCCAGTCGACCGCCAACAGCAACAGGATCGTGACAACGGTGATAAGGCGCTTGGGCATATCGCAGTGCTCCTTCCAAACTGAAACGAACCAATCCGATGATACCCGCAGGAAGAATGGGAACAGACTCCGCAAGCCGGTTCTTCTGGAAAGCTCCAGGGCTTCGCTGCTGAATGCGAGGCGCATCTCCCTCCCAAACTCCCGGCGAAATGCGCGCGGGTAAGCCAATATCATCAGGGCATACGTCCTGCCCATGAATCGCAGTAGGAAGGACTGCGCAAGACCAGCCATCAGCGCTTGGCTCCGGCGACGTTGAATCGTCTGCCCAGCAATTTCTTGGCTTGCGCGGCGGCCACGGCGGCCTCCAGCCGATTGGCTTCGGCTCGAACCGCCCGGAGTCCGGAGTCCGTGGCGCGATAATAGCGCCGGCGTTCATCGTCCAGCTCGCGGTCCGGCCGCTCGTCACACTCTTTCACGAGCCCGGCATCGAGCATGCGCTTCAGGCAGCCATACAGCGTACCGGGACCGAGTCTCATGGCCCCAAGGGTATCGAGCGCGATTTCGCGCATGATGTCGTAGCCGTGTCGTTCGCCGGTGGCCAGCGCCATCAATATATGGAAGACCGCTGGAGACAGCGGCTGCTCCGAATCGACGTGACTACGCTTTGCCATCACTATATCCGTAACGGATATAGTATCGGGACTGAATCCGGGAGTCAAATGACAGGGCTCCCGCGTCACGTCAGAACCCTGCCTTGTTGGCGGGCGAATCAGTGACCGTGGGTCGGAGGAAACTCCCGCGCGACCGTGCGTAGCAGGGTCAGGACGTAGTCGGAAAAGGAGCGCCACACTTCCACGTGAAAACGGTCCGCGGCCGTGCGCCACAGGACAATTTCGCTCTTGGCGTATACGCTGCGCGTGCACATGTGGAGGGGAAAGGCCGCCAGCGACAGATCAAGGGGGCACTGCGCGTTCAACAGCAGGGCGGCATTCGGCCCGCACAACTCGAAGGCCAGCTGCCGCTGGCTGATATCCACCAGCGAATGCGCGTGGCCTGCCAGGGCGCTGCCCAGAATGGTGAGCAGCGTCGCCTGTTCAGCGGCCGGTGCGAGCAGCAATCGCTCGTCGGGACCGAGCCACAGCGAGGCGCGGGCACCCGTGCTCACGGCCCGGCAGGGCGTCCTGGAAGAGGGTAGTCCCAGCGCTATTGCTGCGGCGTTCTGCGCCGCCTCATCGCCGCAGAAGCTCAGGCGCGTGGCAGCCGGTAAGGGCTGCAGCCAGGCGCTGGCTTCGATGCGCGGCGGGCGGGCCTGGACGGCATCAGCCATTGAGGCGCGCTCCTTCCCGATCATAGAAAACGGGACTGGCCACCTGTACGGCGATCTCATCACCGGGCAGCGGTACAAAGAGTGTCTGGCCGATGCGCGAGCGCCCGTCGGCAACCATGGCGAGTGCGATCGGGTGTCCGAGCGTCGGGCTTGCGTACGCTGAGGTCACATGGCCGATGATCTGCATAGGAGCGGCCTGGCCGGCGGTGGCCACGACCTGGGCTCCTTCATCGAGTAGCGTCGTGCGGTCGATCGAGAGGAGGCCGACCAGCTGCTTGCGCCCCGGCGCGCGCATGGCCGGGCGGGCGAGCGAGCGCTTGCCCAGGAAATCCGGTTTCGATTTGCCGATAGCCCAGGCGAGTCCGACATCATCGGGTGTGACCGTGCCGTCGGTGTCCTGTCCGACGATGATGAATCCCTTTTCCGCGCGCAGCACGTGCATCGCCTCGGTGCCGTAGGGCGTGATGCCGTGCGCCTGCCCGGCGGCGTAGACCGCTTCCCAGACCGCAGTACCGTAGTCCGCCGGCACGTTGATCTCGAATCCCAGCTCGCCGGAAAAGCTCACGCGAAACAGCAGCAGCGGCGCGCCACAAATGCTTCCTCGCGCCACGCTCATGTGCGCCAGCGCGCCGGCGGACAGATCGACACCGGACACCAGCGGGGCGATCACCTCGCGCGCGCGGGGGCCCTGAACCGCGATCACCGCCCATTGTTCCGTGGTGGAGGTCAGCCAGACCTTTAGGTCGGGCCATTCGGACTGGCGATAGTCCTCCATCAATTGCAACACACGCGCGGCGCCGCCGGTGGTCGTCGTGACGTGGTAGCGATCGTCGGCCAGGCGGGCCACCACGCCATCGTCATAGATGAATCCATCGTCGCGCAGCAGTACGCCGTAGCGGGCGCGGCCCGGAGCAAGGCTGGTCCAGCTGTTGACGTACATCCGATTCATGAAGTCGGTCGCCCCAGGTCCGACCACTTCGATTTTTCCCAGCGTGGAGGCGTCAAAGAGGCCGCAGGCGCTGCGCACACCGCGGCATTCGCGCGCCACCGCGGCGTGCATGTCCTCAGCGCCACGCGGGAAGTAGCGCGCCCGCTTCCACAAGCCGACATCTTCGAACACCGCGCCGTGTTGCCGGGCCCACTCGTGCACCGGCGTGCGTCGCACGGGATCGAACTGGGCGCCGCGATCGTAGCCGGCCAGCACCCCGAAACTCACCGGTGTATAGGGCATCCGGAAAGTCGTCAGGCCGACATCGGGCAGCGCGCGTTCGCTCCGGTCGGCCACGATCCCGAGGGCGTTCATGCCGGAAGTCTTGCCCTGATCGGTCGCCATGCCGGTGGTCGTGTAACGCTTGATGTGCTCGATGGACGAAAACCCCTCGCGCATCGCGAGTTCGATGTCCCGCGAGGTGACATCGTTTTGCCAGTCGACGAAGGCCTTCGCCGGGGCTGCCCGGCCAGGCTGTGGCAAGGCGCCTGGAGCGCCGCGGGAAGAGAACTCCTTCGCCGTGACGGGCGGCGGTGTAGCCTCGCCCTTGAATCCGCAGGCGGCCGCCGCGGCGAGACCGGCACTGGTGCCGTCCTCGAACACGGCCGCCAGGCCTTCAACTCCGCGCGCGGCGCCGGCGGAGCGTTCACGTTCGGCCGGCGCACCCGGTATGAAGGTGCGTTCCTCGGCGCGCCAGAGGAGCTTGCCGCGCGACTGGGAGTGCAGGTGGATGCTGGGAGTAAATCCGCCGGACATCAGCACTGCATCGCAGGCGAGGGTCTCGCCAAGTGTGATCGTGCCGTCGGGCGCCCCTGTCCCCAGCGTCACGTTGCGCACGCGCAGCCGCCCGGCAGTGCCCAGTACGGTTGCGCCTTCAATCACCCGGATGCCGGCCGAGCGCGCGGCCGCGAGTGCCGCGGCACCGGGCTCGGCACGCACCTCGGCGATGGCACGGACGGCCGCACCGCCGGCCTGCAGATCCAGCGCCGCCGCGTAGGCGCTGTCGCAGCCGGCGAGTACCACGATGCTGGCGCCGACGCGCACGCCGTAGCGATTGAGATAGGCGCGCGCCGCGGAAGCCAGCATGACGCCCGGCCGGTCATTGCCGGGGAATACCAGCGGCCTCTCGATCGCCCCGCTCGCCAGCACCACTTCCCGCGCGCGTACCTGCCAGAGCCGCTCCCGTGGCAATCCCGCGGCCGGCGCGGCCAGGTGATCGCTGAGGCGCTCGCACAGGCCCAGCATGTTGTGCGGGAAATACCCGAATGCCGTGGTTCGCGGCAGCACGGTCACGTTCGCCTGCGCGGCAAGCCGCGCCAGGGCCGACTTGAGCCAGCTGGCCGAGTCGAGGCCCTCGATCCTCGCGGCCGGTTCATGCAGGAGCGATCCGCCCAACTCGGCCTGCTCATCGCACAGGATGACGCGCGCGCCGCTGCGGGCGGCGGCGGCGGCGGCGGCGAGGCCGGCGGCCCCGGCCCCGACGACGAGCACGTCGCAGTGCGCGTAGCGCTGGGCGTAGCCGTCCGGATCGGCACCGATCGGGGCACGACCCAGTCCCGCCGCCGCGCGGATCCGCGGCTCGTACCAGCGGTGCCAGGCGAAGCGCGGCCACATGAAGGTCTTGTAGTAAAAGCCCGCCGGCAACAGCGGTGCGAGCCAGTTGCTGACGCTGCCGAAATCGCAGGCCAGGCTCGGCCAGCGGTTCTGGCTGTGCGCGCGCAGGCCATCATAGAGCTCCACCTGCGTCGCGCGCAGGTTGGGCGTACTGCGCGCCGCATCGCGCGCCACGGTCACGAGCGCGTTGGGCTCCTCGGATCCCGCCGATAGCAGGCCGCGCGGACGGTGGTACTTGAAGGAGCGGCCGAGCAGGTGCACGCCGTTGGCGAGCAGTGCGGAGGCGAGCGTGTCGCCCGCGAGGCCGCGATAGCGGCGCCCGTCGAAGCTGAACTCGATGGAGCGGGACCGGTCGACGCGCCCGCCGCGCTGCGCGCGCCAGACAGTCACGGCGTCGTGCTCCCGGCAGCGTCGGGCCGCGCTTCCCCGCAGCGATAGGTCGCAAGGAACTGATCGGTCGTCGTGTCGCGCAGCGCATTGAAGAAGCGCGCGCAGCCGCGGACGTGGCGCCAGCGCTCGGCCTGCACTCCGCGGCGGTTGGCACGCAGATACAGAAACGCCACCCAATCTTCCGCGCTCACGGACTCTGGCGGTGTCGGCCGGGCAATATGCGCTTCACCTCCGTAGCCGAACTCGACTTCCGGGCGTGGGCCGCAGTAGGGACAGTTGATCAGCAGCATGGCTCTAGTGCGCCACCGCCGCCGCCGCGGCTTCGTCGATCAGCAGGCCCTCGCGGAAGCGCTCGAGCGTGAAGGGCGCGTTGATCGGGTGCGGTTCGTCGTGGGCGATCGTCCAGGCGAACAGGTGCGCCGAGCCGGGTGTGGCCTTGAACCCGCCCGTGCCCCAGCCGCAGTTGACATAGAGACCAGGGACGCCCGTCCTGCCGATGATCGGCGAGCGATCGGGCGACACATCGACGATGCCGCCCCAGTTGCGCAGCATACGCAGGCGCCGAAACGCAGGGAACAATTCGCAGATCGCGGCCAGCGTGTGCATGTTGACGTGCAGCGCGCCGCGCTGCGTGTAGCTGGTGTAGGCGTCGGTGCCGGCGCCGATCACGAGCTCACCCTTGTCCGACTGGCTGATGTAGGCGTGGATGGCATTGGACATGACCACGCAGGGCAGCACGGGCTTGATGGGTTCGGACACCAGTGCCTGAAGCGGGAAGCTCTCGAGCGGCAGGCGGATGCCCGCCAGGCCCAGCACCACGCTGCTGTTCCCGGCCGCCGCTACGCCGATCCGTCGGCTGGCGATGCGGCCGCGCGTGGTCTCGACGGCTTCCACCGCGCCGCTGGCGTCGCGGTAGATGCCGGTGACTTCGCAATTCTCGATGATGTCCACGCCGAGCGCGTCGGCGGCGCGGGCGTAGCCCCAGGCAATCGCGTCATGGCGGGCCGTGCCGCCCCGGCGCTGTAGTGCGCCGCCCATCACGGGGTAGCGGATGTCCTCGCCGATGTTGAGCGGCGGGCAGAAGGCCTTGCAGTCAGCCGGACTCAGCCATTCGTTGTCGACCCCATTGCAGCGGTTGGCGTGGATGTGGCGCTTGCTGACCTGCACGTCGTGCACGGAATGGGCGAGCATGAGCACGCCGCGCGGTGAATACATGACGTTGTAGTTGAGCACCTGCGACAGGTCGCGCCACATCTTCACGGCGTGGTCGTAGAGGCGTGCGCTTTCGTCGAAAAGGTAATTGGAGCGAATGACGGTGGTGTTGCGCCCGGTGTTGCCGCCGCCGATCCAGCCCTTCTCGAGAACCGCGACGCGCGTGAGGCCGTGTTCGGCCGCCAGGTAGTAGGCGGTCCCAAGGCCGTGGCCGCCGCCGCCAATGATGAGGGCGTCGTAGGCGCTCTGGGGCGCGGCGCGGCGCCACTGGGGTTGCCAGCCGCGGTGGCCGCCGAAGGCCTGTCTCAGCAGCGACCAGGCCGAGAACTTCTGCATCAGGCGCGCAACTCCAGGTTCTGCGGATCGTAGGGCGAATCAACCAGCACCGTGGCCGGCTTGCGCTCGCCCAGACTGTCGATCGTGAGTTGGGTGCCGACCGCGGCGTAGGCGGTCTGGACGTAGCCGATGGCGAGGCTCTTTTTCAGCACGTGCCCGTAGCCGCCGGCGGTTGTGCGGCCGACCATGGTGTCGTCGGGCGCGAAGATCGGCTCGTTGCCGAGCGCATCGGTGTCAGTGACGTCGTGAATCTCGAGAGTGACGAAGCGATTGGGCACGCCGGCGGCGAGCTGCTTCTCCAGCGCATCCCGGCCGATGAAGGGTCCCTTGCTCATGCGCACGAAGCGATCGAGCCCGGCCTCCAGAGGCGTGTAGTCGCGGGTCAGATCACTCCCCCACATGCGGTAGGACTTCTCGAGGCGGAGGGATTCCATGGCGCGCATGCCCGCCATGCCGATGCCGAATTCAGCGCCGGCCGCGAATATCGCGTCGAACAGGTGGTGTGCGTACTCGATCGGAAAATGCAGTTCCCAACCCAGCGCTCCCACGAAGTTGACGCGCAGCAGGTACACATCGCTCGCCAGGCCCACATCGGCAATCTTGCCGGTGAGCCAGGGGAAGGCAGTGTTGTCGAGCGGTGTGTCGACGAGTCTGGCCAGCACTTCACGCGAGCGCGGACCTGCGACCACGAAGCAGCCGCGCGCGGTGGTGATATTGCGCAGCTGCACCGAGCGGTCGGCGGGTAGATGGCGCTGCAGGAAGTCCGCGTCATAGCGTTCGGCGGCGCCGGCGCTCACGACGTAGAAGTGTTCCGGGCCCATCTTGCTGATCGTGAACTCGGAGCGGATGCCGCCGCGGGCGGTCAGCGCGTGGCACAGGGAGAGGCGTCCGATCTGCGTCGGGACCTTGTTGGCGACCAGCGAGTCGAGCCAGGCCGCGGCGCCCGGGCCCGACACCTCGTGCTTGGTGAAGGGCGTCAGATCGATGAC
>DASWFL010000323.1:0-3387 GCA_036394255.1 Steroidobacteraceae bacterium | reverse complement strand
GCGCGCAAGGTGATCCTGATGGGCCGCTCCTCGAGCGACACGCCGGTGCACCAGATCATGACCAAGGACGTCTACACCGTCGAGCCGGGGCTGTCGGTCGAGCAGTGCATGGAGATCATGACCAATCGCCGCTTCCGGCATCTGCCGGTGCTCGACGGCGGCCGCGTGATCGGCATGCTCTCGATCGGCGATCTGGTGCGCGCCGTCCTGGAAGAGCAGAAGCAGACGATCGAGCAGCTGGAAAGCTACATCCACAGTTGAGGCGCCCGTCGCCGCGCTCGCGGCGCTCGCCGCGGGCGGGCCCTGGAGGCTCAGCCCCAGTACATCCAGACGCCGGCCAGCACGGCGGCCGCGCCGGCGCACCACGAGAGCATCTGTCCTGCGCGGATCAGCCTCTCCAGCAGCACGAAGACCATCAGCGCCGCGATCCACAGCAGGTTCATGACGCCCACGACGAACAGCAGCGTCATGAGCGCCCAGCAGCAGCCGACGCAATGCAGGCCGTGCAGGAAACCGAGGCGAACCGAAGCCGCTGCGCCCGGCCGGAAACCACCATGGCTCTGGAAGAACTGGAGCGGCGCGCGGCACTGCGACAGGCAGGCGTCCTTGAGCGGCAGCCACTGGTAGAGTCCCACCGCGATGAGCACCGCGCCGCCAAAGCGGTGACTGGTGCTCGTCATCATGGGCGTGAGCAGGGCGAGAGCTTCCAGGCCCCACTGCGCGAGCGCGGCCGCGGCGGAAAACAGCGTCCAGGCGCACAGGTAGCCGCAGGCGAACCAGGCGGCAGGGGCCGCCCTCGGCCCTGCGCTCGCGTGCACGATGCGCGCATACATGAGCACCATCGGGGTGACCGTGGGCGCCATCATGCCCACCATCATCACCGCCCACATGCTGAAGATGAACAGAAAGTGCGCGGAGGTCCACGGCGCCAGGGTCTCCCCGCTCATTGGCATGCGCGGCATGGCGGGCATGCCGGGCATGGCGGACATGGCGCCGGGCGCTGCGGCCCCCATCTGCGCGCCGAGCCAGATCACGTAGGCCCAGGCCAGCGCGCTGATGGCAAGCAGCGCGAGCAGCACGGGCCCCAGCTCGCGCCCCTGGTTCGCCCACCTGCCGTACGCCATTGCGCGTTACTTCCGCCAGTACACCGGCGTGAACAGGATCAATACGGTGAAGATCTCGACCCGGCCGAGAAACATCGCCGCCGTGCACATCCACAACTGGAAATCACCGAGGCTGCCGTAGCTGCTGCCGGGCCCGACCCGGCCGAGGCCCGGGCCGACGTTGTTGATGCTGGCGACGATGGCCGTGACCGAAGACATGAAATCGAGCCCGGAGAGGAGCAGTGCGAAGGTCAGCACGACGATCGTGATGAAGTACAGGAAGATGAAGGCCAGCACCGAGTAGACGACGCGATTGGGCACCAGCTGGCCGGCGATCTTGAGGGGCGCGATCGCCTGCGGATGCACCAGCGTGAACATCTCGCGGAGCGATTGCTTGCACAGCACCAGCGAACGGAACATCTTGATGCCGCCGCCGGTCGAGCCGGTGCTGGCGCACAGGCAGCTGAGGAACAGCATCCACATGGGAGCGAACACCGGCCATTGGCCATAGTCGGTGCTGACGAGCCCGCAGGTGGTGGCGATCGACACCAGGTTGAAGCTGACGTAGCGGGCGGTCGTGAAGTAGTCGGGATAGATGCCGGCGAGCCAGACGTTGATCGAAACGAAGACGCCGCTCAGGACGATCCAGAACAGCATCCAGCGCGCCTCCGGATCGCGCGCATAGGTGCCGGGCTCGCCCTTGCGCAGCGCCAGGAAGTGGGTGGCGAAGTTCACCGCGGCAATCAGCATGAACAGCGCCAGCACGGTTTCGATCAGGGGCGAGTGGAAATAGCCGATGCTCGCGTCGTGAGTGGAAAAGGCGCCGAGGGAGAGCACCGAGAAGGCGTGGCAGATGGCGTCGAACCAGTGCATGCCGGCGGCGCGCAAGGCCAGGGTGCACACGGCCGTGAGCCCGACGTAGACAAACCACAGCAGGCGCGCGGTCTGCATGATGCGCGGCGCGAGCTTGGTGTCCTTGACCGGACCCGGGGCGTCGGCGCGGTACATCTGCATGCCCCCGATCCCCAGCAGGGGCAGGATCGCCACCGCCATCACGATGATTCCCAGCCCGCCCAGCCAGCTCAAGCAGTGCCGCCACAGCACCAGTGCCCGCGGCAGGGCGTCGAGCCCGGACAGCACCGTGGAGCCGGTGGTCGACAGCCCCGACATGGCTTCGAAAAAGGCCCGCGTGAAGGACAGGCCGGGCACCAGCAGCAGCAGCGGCACGGTCGCCACGGCCGCCAGCGTCATCCAGGTCAGGGTGATCAGCAGGTAACCATCGCGCGCCTTGAGCTCGGTGCGGAAGCGCAGGGTGGCGGTGCGGATCAGCAGGCCCGCCACCAGGCTCAGGAGCGCTCCGGCCGCGAAGGCGCCGATCGCGCGCTCGTGATAAAAGAGCGCCGTGCCGATCGGCAGCAGGAACAGCGCGGCGAACAGCGCCAGCACCGAGCCGAGCATATGGACGACGCTGATCAGTGAGCGCATCGCCTGGCCCGTCAGCTTTCGCCCTGGAAAAGACGCTCGACCGCCTCGATGTGGCGGCGATCGGAGAGGAATACGATCAGGTGGTCCTCGGTCTCGATGAGCGTGTCGTGGTGGGCCATGATCACCTGCTCGCCGCGGGCGATGGCGACGATGCTCGCACCCCCGGGCAGGTCGATGTCCTCGATGCGCCGGCCGATCACGAGGGAGCGGTCGGCCGTCCCGTGCACCACCACCTCGATGGCCTCGGCGGCGCCGCGCCGGAGCGAGTGCACGCGCACGATGTCGCCGCGCCGCACGTGCGCCAGGAGCGAGCCGATGGTGATGGTCTGGGGCGAGATCACGACGTCGATGTTGCCCCGCTCCATCAGCTCGCCGTAGGCCGGCCGGTTGATGAGCGCCATGACGCGCCGCGCGCCGAGGCGCCGGGCGAGCATCGCCGCCATCACGTTGGCCTCGTCGGAATTGGTGAGCGCCGCGAACACGTCGGCGCTGTCGATGTTCTCCTCAACCAGCAATTCCTCGTCGGCCGCGTCACCCTGCAGCACGATGGTGTTCTGCAGCAGCTCCGAGGCCTTGCGCGCACGCCGCGGATCGCGCTCGATCAGCTTGACCTGGTGGGTCTGCTCCAGCGTGCGCGCGAGGCGCAGGCCGATATTGCCGCCGCCCGCGATCACCAGGCGGTGCACGGCGGGCTCGCGACGCCGCAACTCGGCGAGCATGTTCTTCAGATCATCGCGCGCGGCGACAAAGAAGATCTCGTCGTTCTCGGCGATCACGGTATCGCCATCGATAGCGATCA
>DASWFL010000322.1:0-3823 GCA_036394255.1 Steroidobacteraceae bacterium | reverse complement strand
AGCCGTCGAGCAGTTCGCGCGGGTCCGTGACCCGTCCGCGCAGCGCACTTGCCGCGGCCGTGAGCGGGCTGGCCAGGAGCGTGCGCGCACCCGGACCCTGACGGCCCTCGAAATTCCGGTTGCTGGTGCTTACGGCGTACTGGCCCGGGCCGACGGTGTCGCCATTCATGCCGATGCACATCGAGCAGCCCGACTCGCGCCACTCGCCGCCGGCTTCGATGAAGATGCGGTCCAGCCCCTCCTCTTCGGCGGCCCGCTTGACCTGCTGCGAACCGGGGACCACGAGCAGCTGGACGCCACGCGCTACCTTCTGGCCGCGCAGCAGGTGTGCGGCGGCGCGCAGGTCCGAGAGCCGCCCATTGGTGCAGCTGCCGATGAAGACCACGTTGACGGGCTGGTCGCGGATCGGCGTTCCGGCGCTGAAGCCCATGTAGGCCAGCGCCTTGTCGAACACTGGATCGTCGCTCCGGGCCGGAATCCTTGCGCCGATGGGCAAGACCATGCCCGGATGGGTGCCGTAGCTGATCATCGGCTCGATCGATCGGGCATCGAGCCGGACTTCGCGATCAAATCGTGCGCCCGGGTCGGTGGGCAGCGCACGCCAGGCCTCGAGCGAGCGCTCCCAGGCCGCGCCCTGCGGTGCGCGGGGTCGGCCGGCCAGATACTCAAAGGTCGTTTCATCGGGTGCAATCAGGCCGGCTCGAGCGCCGGCCTCGATCGACATGTTGCACACCGTCATGCGCTCCTCCATGCCGAGTGCGCGCACGGTGCTGCCGCGATATTCGAGCACGTGGCCCGTGCCACCGGCGACACCGATCCGGGCAATGATGGCCAGGATCAGATCCTTGGCCGTGACGCCGGCGGGCAGCGCGCCCTCCACCTCGATGGCGAAGGTCTTCGGGCGCCGCTGCAGCAGGCATTGGGTGGCGAGCACATGCGCCACCTCGGTCGTGCCGATGCCGAAGGCCAGGGCGCCGAAGGCTCCGTGCGTGCTGGTGTGGCTGTCCCCGCAGACCACAGTCTTGCCGGGCTGAGTCAGCCCCAGCTCGGGTCCGACGATATGCACGATGCCGCGGGCGGCGTTGCGCAGGTTGAACAGTTCGATGCCGGCCTGGGCGCAATTCTTTTCCAGCTCCGCGATCTGCAGCGCAGCCGATTCCACTGCAATCGGCGCGCCGCCGAAGACCTGCTCGGTACGCGTCGGCGTGGAGTGATCCATCGTGGCGAGCGCCAGATCGGGGCGGCGAGGCCGCAGGCCCTGTTCGCGCAGCATGGTAAAGGCCTGAGGCGTGGTGACTTCGTGCAGCAGATGCAGGTCGATGTAAAGGACCGCCGGTGTCTCGGGCGTCTCCGGGACGACCTCATGGCGTTCCCAGATCTTCTGGAACAGGGTTTTCACGTCAACGCGCTGCGGCCACCTTGGCGTGGCGGAGCTCGTCGACGTAGTCCAGCCAGCCCCATTTGTCCTCGGTGCGCCCATCAAAGAGTCCGAAGAAGGCCTGCTGGATTCTCTCGGTGAGCGGGCCGCGCCGCCCGCCGCCCACCGTGATCCGATCGACCGAACGGATCGGGGTGACTTCAACGGCCGTGCCTGTGAAGAAAAGCTCGTCGGCGAGGTACAGAAGCTCCCGGGGTATGGCGCATTCACGCACTTCCACGCCGAGTTCGCCGGCCAGGCGAATGACGGTGTTGCGGGTGATGCCGCCGAGCACAGAGTGGGCGAGGGCGGGTGTCAAAAGCACGCCGTCCTTGACGAGGAACAGGTTCTCGCCGCCGCCTTCGCTGACCATGCCATCGGTCGTGAGGGCGATCCCTTCGGCGAAGCCCAGACGCTTGGCCTCGAGGCTGATCAGCTGGCTGGAGAGGTAATTGCCGGCAGCCTTGGCCATCGCGGGGATGGTGTTGGGCGCCATGCGCTGCCAGGAGGAAATGCACACATCGACGCCCTCGGCGTCGCTGTCATTTGCCAGATACTTGCCCCATTCCCAGGCCGCAATGGCCACGTCGATCGGCGGTTCGACCTTTGGCACGACTCCCATCTCGCCATAGCCGCGAAAGACCACCGGGCGCAGGTAGGCGCCGCGCGCGAGACGGTTGACGGCCACGGTCTCGCGGCAGGCCGCGTCGATCTGAGCGGCCTCGTATGGGATCTGGATGCGGTAGATCTTGGCCGAGTCGTACAGCCGTCGCGTGTGATCGCGCAGCCGGAAGACGGCGACGCCGCGTGGCGTGGCGTAGGCGCGGATGCCCTCGAACACGGACGAACCGTAGTGCAGCGCGTGCGAGAGCACGTGTACCGTCGCCTTCTCCCAGGGCACGAGCTTGCCGTTGAACCAGATGTAGTCGGTTGCTGGAATGGGCATGTGTTCCTCAGAGATTCACTTGAATGATAAAGCCACAGGGCCTACTTGGTTTCGGCCAGTGCCGCGGCACTGCTGGCCTGTGTCGCCGCTTCGCGCGCGGCCAGACGCGCACCGCCCTGCTGCGATTGCGCGATGCGATTGATCACCTCGAGCAGCGCCTTGCAGCTCGCTTCGATGATGTCGGTGGATACGCTCGAACCGCGATAGCTGCGGTTATTGTAATCCACATAGATCACGGTCTCACCCTGCGCATCTTCCCCGACCGTCACGGCGTGCACTTCGAACTTGCGCACCCTCACGACCAGACCGGTGGCCTGCTCGATGGCCTTGTAGGCGGCATCCACCGGGCCATCGCCGCTGCTCTGGCAGCTCAGCGCGCGGCCATCGGCGTGCTCCAGGCGGACGGTGGCGTTGGCCGCAGCCCCCAGCTGCGAGTGCACCTCGAGGTTGAGGAGCGTCCAGGGTCCGTGGGCGGATCCTTCGGCGCGCAGCACCAGGGCTTCGATGTCGCCGTCGAAGAGCTCCTTTTTCCGATCCGCCAGCGCCTTGAATTCCTCGAAGACGCGATTGAGCTCGAGTTCCTCGAGTTCGAAGCCCAGCTCGCGCACCCGGTCGCGAAACGCGTGCCGGCCGCTGTGCTTGCCGAGCACGAGACTGCTGCGCGGGACGCCGACATCCTCAGGGCGCATGATCTCGTAGGTGGTGCGGTGCTGAAGCATGCCGTGCTGGTGGATTCCCGCCTCGTGCGAGAAGGCATTCTCCCCGATCACCGCCTTGTTGCGCGGAATCGGCTGCCCGGTGATGCTTGCGAGCAGGCGGCTCACCGGGTACAGCCGATTGGTCTGCACCCCGGTCTTGAGATTGAAGAACTGCGAGCGCGTGGCGAGCGCCATCACGACTTCCTCGAGCGAGCAGTTGCCGGCCCGCTCGCCGATCCCATTGATCGTGCACTCGATCTGGCGGGCGCCGGCGACGACCGCGGTGAGGCTGTTGGCCACCGCCATCCCCAGGTCATCGTGGCAATGCACCGAGAGGCGCACCTTATCGATGCCGCGCACGTTCTGGCGCAGATAGCGGAACAGTTCGCCGAATTCGTCGGGCACCGTGTAACCCACGGTGTCGGGAATATTGATGGTCGTGGCGCCCGCCTCGATCGCGGCCTCGACCACCTGCGCAAGGAAATCCAGTTCCGTCCGCGAGGCATCCTCGGGCGAGAACTCCACGTCTTCGCAGAACTCCCGGGCGAGGCGGATCGCCGCCACGGCGCTGCGCACGATCTCATCCTGCGCCATGTTCAGCTTGTACTGGCGGTGGATCGCGCTGGTGGCGAGGACCAGGTGCAGGCGGCGGCGCGGCGCGGGTTCCAGTGCCCGTGCCGCCTTCTCAATGTCATCGCGGGTGCAGCGGGCGAGGGCCGCGATGATCGGACCCTGCACTTCGCGCGCCACGGCGTGAACCGA
>DASWFL010000321.1:0-8803 GCA_036394255.1 Steroidobacteraceae bacterium | reverse complement strand
CGGAAGATCTGGCCGAGCCAAACGCGCGGCTGCTGCGCTTCCGCCGCCAGCTGGTCGGCTGGTTCGGGGCCCTGGCGGTGCTGTTGCTCGGGGTGCTGGGTGAACTGCTGCGCCGCGTGCTGCGTCCGATCCGCCGACTCGAGCTGGAGATCGCTGAAGTCGATAACGGCCAGCGCGCGCAACTGGGCACGGAGTTTCCGCGCGAGCTGGCCGGAGTGGCGCGCTCGCTCAATGCCCTGCTGCGCTCGGAGCAGCGGCGCATCGTCCGCTACCGCGACACCCTGGGGAACCTGGCCCACAGCCTGAAGACACCGCTGGCGGTCATGCGCGCGGCGCTCGCGGGCGGCGCGGAGGAACGCGGCAGTGTCGACCGCGAAATCGATCGCATCGCGCAGATTGTCGACCATCAGCTCAAGCGCGCGGCGACCAGCGGTGGCGTCGCCGTGGGGCAGGGGGCGATCCCGGTCGCGCCGCTGCTCGCCGAACTGCGTGCCACGATGCTCAGGGTTCATTCCAGCAAGGACCTGGCCATCGAAGTCGAGGCTGCCGCGTGCGCCGGCTTCGTCGGCGACCGCGGCGACATCATCGAACTGCTCGGCAATCTGCTCGACAATGCCTGCAAGTGGTGCGCGGCCAGGGTGCTGGTAAACGCGCAGCTCCGCGACGATCAGCCCGCCCAGCACATGCTGGCGATCTGCATCGAGGACGACGGCCCCGGGATCGCGCCGGAAGACCGCGGCCGCGTGCTGGCGCGTGGTGTCAGGGCCGATGAGCGCGCGCCCGGCCATGGCCTGGGTCTGGCGATGGTGGCGGATACGGTTGCGCTGTACGGCGGGGAGGTCATCATCGCCGAATCCCCGGCCCTCAAGGGCGCGCGTGTCGAGGTCAGCCTGCCCGGCCGGCTCCTCGAAACGGACGTGTTAACATCGACAGGATGAGATCGACCGACACCAATTCCTGGCAGCCGACCAGCTGGCAGTCGCGCAAGGCGCAGCAGCAGCCTGTGTACGAGGACACTGCGGCGCTCGAGCGCGCGGTCGCGGATCTGGCGCGGCTCCCGCCGATCGTGGTGTCCTGGGAAGTGGATAATCTGCGCGCGCGTCTGGCCGGAGCACAGCGCGGCGAGGCCTTCCTGCTCCAGGGAGGCGATTGCGCCGAGAGTTTCGTCGACTGCGAATCCGATCATATCGCCAAGCAGCTGAAAGTGTTGCTGCAGATGAGCCTGGTGCTGCTGCAGGCGATGAAGCGGCCGATCGTCCGCGTCGGCCGCTTTGCCGGGCAGTATGCCAAACCGCGCTCGGCGGAAACCGAAACGCGCAACGGGGTTTCGCTGCCCGCCTACCGGGGCGATCTGGTCAATCGACCGGAATTCAGCGCCGCGGCGCGGCGCGCCGACCCGCAACTGCTCCTGCGCGGCTACGAACGCGCGGCGCTGACACTCAATTTCGTGCGCTCGCTGGTCGACGGCGGCTTCGCCGACCTGCACCACCCCGAATACTGGGAACTGGGTTTCGTGCGCCACGCACCGCTCCGCGAGGCCTACGAGCGCATCGTCCATTCCATCGGCGACGCACTTGATTTCTTCGAGTCCATGACCGGCCAGCAGGTCGGCGATGCGCTGCGGGTCGAGTTCTTTTCCAGCCACGAGGGCCTGCACCTGCTGTATGAGCAGGCCCAGACGCGCCACATCCCGCGCCAGGACCGCTGGTACAACCTGTCCACGCATATGCCCTGGATCGGCATGCGCACGGCCACGGTCGATGGCGCGCACGTGGAGTATTTTCGCGGCATCGCCAATCCGATCGGCGTCAAGGTGGGCGCGGCGATGAGCGATGAGTGGCTGCAGGAGCTGGTGGCGATCCTGAATCCACAGAATCAGCCTGGTCGCCTGGCGCTGATCCACCGCTTCGGCGTCAAGGATATCGAGCAGCACCTGCCGCGGGTCATCGAGGCCGTGCGCCGCACTGGCAGCAGCGTGCTCTGGTGCTGCGACCCGATGCACGGCAATACCGAGACCACGAGCGGAGGTCTGAAGACACGGCGCTTCGAGAACATCCTGAAAGAGCTCGACGCCTCCTTCCGCATACACCGTGAACTGGGCTCGATACTCGGTGGCGCACACATTGAACTCACCGGCGAGGACGTCACCGAATGCACCGGCGGCGCGCGCGGCCTGACCGATGCCGATCTGCAGCGCGCCTATCGATCGCAGGTCGATCCACGGCTGAACTATGAGCAGGCCCTGGAACTGGCCATGCTGATCGCTGAGCGCAGCCGGCAGCGCACGTGAGTGCCCGACTCCGCGTCATTTGATCCGCAGCGTTTTGTTGCCACGCTGCCCTACCGGCCGGGCGTCTATCGCATGCACGATGCCGACGGCGAGCTCATCTACGTCGGCAAGGCGGCGCGGTTGCGCGACCGGGTCGGGAGCTACTTCAGTTCCCGGCCGCAATCGGCCAAGGTAGCCGCGATGCTGCGCCGCGTGGCGCGCATCGAAGTGACCGTGGTCGGCTCCGAGACCGATGCGCTGCTGCTCGAGTGCAACCTGATCAAGGCGCACCGGCCGCGGTACAACGTCATCCTGCGCGACGACAAGACCTTCCCGTTCATCCTCTGCGCGACCGACCACGAATTCCCCCGCCTGCAGTACTGGCGCGGCCTGCGCCGTCCGGTCGGGCGACTGTTCGGGCCGTACCCGAATGCCTCGGTGGTGAAGGCGGCGCTGCAGCACCTGCAGAAAGTGTTCCGCATCCGCAATTGCCGCGACTCCTTTTTTGCGCACCGGAGCCGCCCCTGCCTCCAGCACCAGATCGGCCGTTGCTCGGCACCCTGTGTCGCCCTGATCAGCGTGGCCGACTATCGGCACGATCTCGACTCTGCGCTGCGGGTGCTGGAGGGCAACAGCGAACCCCTGGCGGCGGAGTTGCGCGTGCGCATGAGCGAGGCGTCCCAGGCGCTGCGCTTCGAGGAGGCCGCGCGGTTGCGCGATCAGCTCGCGGGTCTGACGGAGTTGCAGAGCCAGCAGATCACCACCGCGCCCAGGTCCCGTGACGTGGACGTGATCGCCCTGGTGGGCGAGCCCGGGCAATACGCGCTGACGATCCTGACGGTGCGCGATGGCCAGAGTCTCGGCACCAGCAATTTCTTTCCGGCAGCGCTGGGCGAGGCGGCCGAGACCCTCGCGCAGTTTCTGCTGCTGCACTATGGGCGGCAGGCGGTGCCGGCGGAGATTCTCATCAATCAGCTCCTGCCGGACCGGGCCGCGGTCGCCGAAGCCCTGGTGACGGTGGCTGGGCGCGCCGTCCGCCTGCATCAGAGCGAGCGCGGGTTGCCCGGCCGCTGGCTGGAGCTGGCCGAGGAAAATGCCCGCGAGGCCTTGCGCATGCGCGCCAGCCGCCACGATACGATTGCCGCCGCGCTGCAATCCCTCGCGGCCGAGCTCTCGCTGCCGCGGGTGCCTGAACTCATCGAATGCTTCGATGTCAGCCACACGGGTGGCGAGGGTACCGTGGCCGCCTGCGTCGCCTATGGTGCGGAAGGGCCGATCAAGCGCGCCTACCGGCGCTACAACATCGACGGGCCGGCGCCGGGCGATGACTACGGAGCGCTCGAACAGGCGCTGGCGCGTCATGGCGCCCGGATAGAAAGCGGCGATCTGCCGCGGCCTGACCTGCTGCTGATCGACGGCGGCGCCGGGCAGCTCAGGGCCGCAGAGCAGGGACTGGCGCGCGCCGGGTGCAAGGGCCTGGCGTTGCTGGCCATCTCCAAGGGTCCGGACCGCCGGCCCGGGCAGGAGCGGCTGCATCTGCCGGGACAATCCGTGGCGCGCACGCTGCCGCCGGATAGCGCGGCGCTCCACCTGCTGCAGCGGGTGCGCGATGAAGCCCATCGCTTTGCGATCACCGGTCAGCGCCGGCGCCGCGCCCGGCGCTATCACGAGTCGATACTCGAGGCCGTTCCGGGCCTCGGGCCGGCTCGGCGGCGCGCGCTGCTGACGCATTTTGGCGGCCTGCCCGGCGTGCTGCGCGCCGGTGTCGCGGACCTTGAACGGGTCGCGGGAGTGGGGACAGCGCTGGCCCGCACCCTTTATGATTACCTGCACCCGGGAGCGTGATGAGCTGGAATCTTCCCAACGCCTTGACGTGGCTGCGTATCTGCGCCATCCCGCTGGTCATGCTGCTGTTCCTGGCCGGCCGCCACAATCCGGCCGGCCTGGGCGATACGGCCGCGGGCCTGGTGTTCGCGCTCGCTTCCATCACGGATACGCTCGATGGCTATCTGGCGCGACGCCTGGGGCAGATCACGCCGCTCGGCGCCTTCCTGGACCCGGTCGCCGACAAGCTGATCGTCGCGGTGGCGCTGGTCCTGCTGGTCAGCCGCGATCCACGTCTGGCGCTGGTCCTGTCCGCGGTGGTGATCATCGGCCGCGAGATCGCCGTTTCGGCATTGCGCGAATGGATGTCGGAGCTCGGTCACCGGGCGAAGGTGGCCGTCTCGGCACTCGGCAAATACAAGACCATCATGCAGATGTCGGGTCTGTCGCTGATGCTGTACCGGCATGACCTGCTGGGGCTGCCCGTGTACCGCTCGGGTCTTTGGCTGACGGGGCTGGCGGCGCTCCTGACCCTGGTGTCGATGTTCATCTACCTGCGCGCGGCCTTGCCGTATCTGCGCGCAAGACCCTGAGCGGAGCTGGAGGTCAGCTGTATGGGTTTATTACGCGCACGCCGGTCGGGGCGTAGTGGGAGGTGTTGCGTGTCACGACGATGAGGTCGTGAATGAGTGCTGTAGCCGCGATCTGCTTGTCGAGCGGATTCTCGGGATTCGGCACACGAAGCCGCCCCCACACCTGTGCCGTGTCGCTGTCGAAGGCGAGAATCGCATTTGCGTATTCGCGCACCAGACGATCGAGCCAACGCGAGAGCTGCAGAGCCTGCGGGGCATCGCCGCGATGGCGGATGCTCTCCACGCCCTGGCGAAATTCCCCAACGGTGACCGCCGATAAGTACAGCGGTGTCTGATTACGGGTCGCCTGGTCAAAGAAGCCCTGCACGCCCGGATTCGCCTTCGTGCCCTTGCGGGCTTCGCTGATCACGTCCGTGTCAACGAGATACACCGTTATTCCCGACGATCTACCTGCTGTCGGGCGTAGTCTGCATCGGTTCCGACGTTGGGGATAGCGGCCAGGACTTCCGCAATGGAGCGGCGGCGTGGACCACGGAGCGCGGCCTGGAGAATCTCGCGGTGCTCCTGCTCCGCACTGCGGTTGTGCTTCGCGGCACGTTGCTTCAAGGCCTTGACCAGGTCTTCAGCGAGTTTTCGGACCATTAGTTGGGCCATGTTCAGTTGCTCCTATTCGGTCTCGCTATCAATGCTAGCAGTGTGCCAGAGCGAGTGCAAGCATTGATAGCACTTCGAAGTCTGGCGAGAGAGTCTTTGAGACTGTCAATGGGGCCTAGTGAAAATCGCGCGAGCGCCGGGTCAGGCCCTCCAGCCAGTGGGAGCGATCGTGCAGGCGGCGCGCGATCACGTGCGCGACCCCGTTCTGGTTCTGCAGCCTGCCGCTGACCACCAGCAGGCTGGCGCTGAGCGCCGGCGCGCGCTGCGCCAGGAAAACCTGCGGCCAGAGAATCACGTTGACGATGCCGGTCTCGTCCTCGAGCGAGAGGAATACGACACCGGAAGCCGTGCCGGGCTGTTGCAGATGCGTGACGAGGCCGCCGACGCGTACGGCGGCACCGTCGGGCAGCGCGCGCAGTTCGAGGTTGCTGCTGATGCGCGCACGGCGGAGCTGTTCGCGCAGCAGCACCAGCGGATGCTGCGTGGTGCTCAAGGACAGCTGCCGGTAGTCGGCCATGATTTCCTGGCCGGCACTCGGGCGCGGCAGGGTCACGGCAGGTTCGGCCGGGTTCGCCAGCCCGAGGCTCCCGGGCGGCGGCTCGGCGCCGAGCGCCAGCCAGCTCGCCGCATGGCGGTGTTCGCTCAAGGCGCGCAGCGCACCCGCAACCGCCAGCAGTTGCATGCTGCGCCGGGGCAGGGCCGCGCGCTGCGCCAGCTCGGCGATGCTCTGGAACGGCGCCCGGGCCCGCGCGTCGAGGAGGCGCTGCGCGTGAGCACTGGGGAGCGAGCGCACCAGCGCGAGTCCGATCCGGATCGCGAGTGCGCCGCCCGTGGCGCGCTCGAGCGTGCAGTCCCAGTCGCTGCGCAGCACATCGGGCGGCAGTATGCTCACGCCGCTCCGCCGCGCTTCCTGCACGAGCTGCGCCGGCTGGTAGAAGCCCATCGGCTGGCTGTTGAGCAGGGCGGCAAAGAACGCCGCGGGTTCGTGGCACTTGAGCCAGCAGGAAAAATAGGTCAGCAGCGCGAACGAGGCGGCGTGCGATTCCGGGAAACCGTACTCGCCGAACCCCAGTATCTGCCGGTAGATGCCCTCGGCAAATTCCGCGTCGTAGCCATTGGCCTTCATGCCGCTGAGGAGCCGCTCGCGGAAGGGCTCGAGGCCGCCGCGGCGCTTCCAGGCCGCCATGGAGCGGCGCAGCTGATCGGCCTCGCCCGCGGTGAAGCCGGCGGCGACGACGGCGATCTGCATCACCTGCTCCTGGAAGATCGGCACGCCGAGCGTGCGGCGCAGCACCTCGGCCAGCGCCGGACTCGGATAGCTGACGCTGTCCGGGTCCTGGCGGCGGCGCAGGTAGGGGTGCACCATGCCGCCCTGGATCGGGCCGGGACGGATGATGGCCACTTCGATCACCAGATCGTAGAAGGAGCGCGGCCGGAGCCGCGGCAGCATGCTCATCTGTGCGCGCGACTCGATCTGGAACACGCCAGTGGTCTCGCCACGGCAGATCATGTCGTAGGTGGAGTGATCCTCGGCAGGAATATCCTGTACGCGCCCGGGCCAACCGCCGTGCGCCTGGATGAGCGCCAGGGCCTTGCGGATCGCGGTGAGCATGCCGAGCGCGAGCACGTCCACCTTGAGGAGCCCCAGGGTCTCCAGGTCGTCCTTGTCCCACTGGATCACCGTGCGCTCGGGCATGGCGGCGTTCTCGATGGGCACCAGTTCGTGCAGCGGCTCGCCGGAGATCACGAAACCGCCCACGTGCTGCGACAGGTGGCGTGGAAACCCGCGCAGTTCCGCGATGAGTCCGGCAGCGAGTGCCGCACGCTCGCCGCGCACCGGGTCCGCTGTGGCCGCCGGATCGATGCCGAGCGCGCGTTCGACGTCACGCCGTGCGCTGCGGCTGCGGTAGGTCACGACGGTGGCCGCGAGCGCAGTGCGCTCCCGTCCGTACTTGGCGTAGATGTACTGGATCACCTCTTCGCGCCGCTCATGCTCGAAATCGACGTCGATATCCGGCGGCTCGCGCCGCTCGCGGCTGATGAAGCGCTCGACCAGCAGGTTCATGCGCGCCGGATCGACCTCGGTGATCCCGAGCGCGTAGCAGACGGCGGAGTTCGCCGCCGAGCCGCGTCCCTGGCAGAGAATGCCGCGCTGGCGCGCGAAGTCGACCACGTCATGCACGGTGAGAAAGAAGTGCTCGTACTCGAGGTCCGCGATCAGCCGCAGCTCCTTTTCCAGCAGCGCCGCCACCGGTGGTGGCACGCCCTGCGGCCAGCGCCGCCGCGCGCCCGCCTCGGTCAGCGCACGCAGATGCGCGCTGGCGCTCGAACCGGCCGGCACGAGCTCGGCCGGATATTCGTAGCGCAGCTGGCCGAGATCGAACTGGCAGCGCCCGGCGATGGCGGCGCTGGCGGCCAGCAGTTCAGGGGGGTACAGGCGCGCGAGCGTGCGCAGCGGGCGCAGGTGCCGCTCCCCATTGGAAAACAGCCGCGCGCCGGCGCTCTCGAGCGTGCAGCCATGGCGAATCGCCGTCAGCAGATCCTGGAGCCGGCGGCGATTGCGCCGGTGCATATGCACGTCGCCTGCGGCTACCGCGGGCAGGGCGCAGAGCCGCGCCAATTCCAGGCAGTGTGCCAGCCGTGCACGATCGCCGGCGCCGCGATGCAATTCCACCGCCAGCCAGGCACGCTCCGGAAAGCGCTCGCCCAGCCACCGGCCCGCGGCGAGCGCTCGCCCAGCGGCGGCCGCGCCGTCCGGTGGCGGCAGCCACAGTGCCAGGCAGTGATCGAGGCCGGACTCGAGGTCCGCCTGCCCGAGCGCATAGCAGCCCTTCGCGGCGCGGCGGCGCGCCAGGGTGATGAGCTGGCAGAGCTGCGCATAGGCGCGCTGGTCCGCTGCCAGCAGCACCAGTTGCAGGCCGTCGCTGCAGCGGAACTCTGCGCCGACGATCAGTTGCAGGCGGTGGCCTGCAGGCAGGGCCTGCACGGCCTCATGGGCCCGCACCACCCCGGCCATCGAACATTCATCGGTCAGGGCCAGCGCGTGATAGCCGAGCTCATGCGCGCGCGTCACCAGCTCGGCCGGATGCGAGGCGCCGCGCAGGAAGCTGAAATTGCTGACGCAGTGCAGTTCGGCATACGCGCTCATGGTGAGCTGCCCGCTCAGGCCCACACGCCGTGCATGTGCCACCCGCCACCGCGGAGGTCATGGAACACCCACAGCTGCGCGCCATCCGCACCGCGGGCCAGGTAGTAATCGCGCGCGATGTCGGCGCCGTCCCACCAGCCGCTCTCGATGCGTTCGGGTCCGGCGAGCAGCTCCTGCGGCATGTCGATGCGCAAGGGTTCCGGCAGCAGCCAACAGGGGCGCACGGGCGCCGGCGCTGCCTCCGGCGCTGCAGCCGGCCCTGCAGCGGGCGCTGCGATCGATGCGGCACTCATGCGCCAGGCGCGCTCGGGACGG
>DASWFL010000320.1:0-14361 GCA_036394255.1 Steroidobacteraceae bacterium | reverse complement strand
TCAAGGAGGCCACCGCCGTGTGCACCATCGCCGGCGGCGCCGTGCCGCTGGCATTGGTGAAGGTGAAGCCCGGGGGAGCCGTGAAAGTACTGTTCGAATGACAGCTCTCGCAAGCGGCGCTGCCGAAGTTGATGTGATTCGCCGCCGGCGTCTTGAGCACGAGCGGCGCCATGTCGAAGAAGGTCAGCCCGGCGGCATGGCAGGTCGCGCAGCCGCTGGTGATGCCGGTATGGTCCATGACCTTCTGGGTGAAATCAGACAGGTTGGCATGGCACAGCGTGCAGGCCTGCGCGGTCGGGATGTGCCCCGCGGGCATCAGGTTGCCGAGGGCGAAGGAAACCGTGGAGGTATGACACAGGCCGCAATCGCCCGTGGCCGGGTGTACCACCCCTTTCACGGTCGCCGGGCGGGTGACAATCGTGACACCAAAGAAGGATTTGCCCGCTTCATGGCAGTTGGCGCAGAGCATGGGCGGCGTGACCGCCGGGTGATTCATCGCCGTGCCCGACCAGCTCACGAAGTTCGTCGCTAAGTGGCAGGCCTCGCAGGGCGCATTGGTCAGGTCCGCGACGATGGGCATAGCACCCGTCGGAATATGCGGCGGCATCGCCGGCGGCCCCGTGGCGCCCATGCCATTGTGGCATCTCGCGCAGCCGCCCGTCACGTTGGTGTGCTTGAAGACGGCGCCCGCCCAGCCAATCGTCGAGTGACACGCGTTGCACTCCAGGTCCGTGGCGATATGGGTCGGGCCCTTGCCCTGCGCCTGCACGCCGTTGTGGCAGCTCGAACAGCTGCCGCGCACCTCCGCATGATCGAAGTTCACCGCCGGATTCCAGGCCACCGGCGTATGGCAGGCGGCGCAGTTGTTGGAGGTCAGGATGTGCGAGACCGGCTTGGCGGTGGCACGTACCGTCGTGCCCACCCCGTGGCAGGCGCCACAATCACGCGGCGTGCCCTTGAAGATGGCGTTGACGTGGCAGGACTCGCAAGGCAGGTCGCGATGCTGGCCGATGAGCTCGAATCCGGTGGTCAGGTGATCGAAGGGTGTGCGATCGGCGGCGCGGGCGCCGCCTGCCAGCAGAGCCAGTGCCGCACACAGGGCCGCGAGCCACCAGCAGCGCGCGGCCGAGGTGTGCTGGAGGTGGCATTGAGCGTGTTCTATGGGGTTCATACGGGCCTCACCGAGCGCGACCGCCCTTGAAAGTGACCGTGCTGTGGCAGCGCTGGCACTGCCGGCCAAACTGCCCAGCATGGATATCATCCTTCTGATGACAGGAAATACAATCGGGTGAAATCTTTACCTCGCCCGCCGGTTTGCGATGGCAATCGGCGCACTTGAGCTTGCCGTGCGCGCCCGAGAGGGCGAAGCCGGTCTGCTTGAAATGATCGAAGACCCACAGTGCCCAGCCGTTCGGCGAATGGCAAGTGTCGCACTTTTCGCCCAGTCCGCCTTTGTGCACGTCGTCTTTCTTGTGACAGTCGATACAGCGGGACTTCGCGTCGCTGAAGGCCTGGGTGCGATGGCACTGCGCGCAGCTCACCACATTGTGCAGGCCGAGCAGCGGAAAGCTCGTCAGGTCATGGTCGAAGCTGATCTCGCTGTGCCAGTCCTGCTGGCCGTGGCAGGAGTCGCAGCTCTTCTTGAATTTCAGGCCATGCGGGTTGGCGGCGCGATGGCAGCCGATACAGTCGGTGGCGAGTTTCTGCTGGGCGGCGTTCGCGGTATGACAGGTGTGGCAGTCGAGCTTGGCATGCACGCCGACCAGTGCAAACTTGGTGCGCGCCAGATGATCGTATTTGACCGGCTGCCAGACCAGGTTGTCATGGCAGTCGTTGCATTTCTGGCCAAAGCGCCCGGCGTGTGAATCGTCGGCCTTGTGGCAGCCGTAGCAGTCCTTGGGAATCTTGTCCTTGAAGTTGCCGCTCCGGTGGCAGGCGGCACAGTCGATCTTGGCATGCCGCCCGAGCAGCGCAAAGCCCGTCTCCTTCTCATGGTCGAACTTTGCGGTCTTCCAGTCGCTGGTGGTATGGCACTTGCCGCACTCGCTGCCGCGCTCGCCGCGGTGGATATCGTCCGTGGCGTGGCAGCCCACGCAGGTCTTGGGAGCGGATTTGTATTGGCCACCGAGATGACAGCCACCGCAGCTGACGGACTGATGGGCGCCGGTCAGGCTGAATTTGGTCTTGCCGTGATCGAAGTGACCGCCCGTCCAGTTGTCGTTGTTGTGGCAATCAGCGCACTTGTTGCCGAGCTGGCCACCGTGGTAGTCATCCTTCTTGTGGCAGGCGATGCAGTTCGGTTCGGCCTTGCGGAAGGCCTCGCCAGCCTTGTGGCAACTGAGGCAGTCGAGGGCGCGGTGTGCGCCGAGCAGCGGAAAATTGGTGAGCGCGTGATCGAAGGTGGCCCTGTCCAGGCGGACGATGTCGCCCTCACGCCCCTGATGTTCGGTGTGGCAGCCCACGCACTTGCCGGCCGCGGCATTGGGCATGCGACCGTGGTAGCCCGTGTGCGTGCGCACGTCGGCGGCGATCGGCTTGTGGCAGGCGAGGCACAGTTCGCTCTGGCGCACGCGGTTGGTGCGGTCGTGGCAGTTGCTGCACACCTCTTCGAGCTTGGCGTGCGCATTGGCCACCTTGCCCGGCATGAGCAGGGTCTCGACCGACGTCGCATGGGCGCCCGTGGCGCCGGCCAGGCTTGCAGCAAACACGAACCTCATAAACCAGCGACCTCCTGCCTTCATTGGGCCAGCGTTCCGGAAAAATCAATACACGTGGACCGCGATGATGTGCACGATCCCAGCGACCAGCGTCATGATGAAAAACGGCACGTGCGCAAAATGCCACAGGGAAAACAGCTTCACGTAGACACCGTGCTCGCGGACCCGCCGGGCACTGTCGAGGCGGCGGACGGCGTAACTCATCGACGTGCTCGTGAGGCGCGAGCCGTGCGCCGCGATAGTCGGGGACTGCAGGGCCGCCTGCACGATCATGCGCCGAATCGCCGCCTGCAGCCGCCAGCGCGCCATCACGGAGCGCAGACCGATGGTGACGGGAAACATCAGTGCGCCCACCGGATTGCGGGCGGGCCTGAAGAGCCGCTTCTCCTCGGCCTCGATGGCCTCGAGCAACTCGGGCAATACGGCCACGGTGCTGGTCTGCTTGCGCAGTTGGTCGGCAACGCCCTGCAGTTCCTCCAGCGTACTCTTGTGGTCATACCAGTCGCCGTAGACACGGCTGTAAATGTAGCGGCCGATCAGCCCGCTGCCCGCCACGGCCAGCATGCAGAAGAGCGCCACGTTGCTGTTGGTGGCGCCGAGACTGAAATTGGAATGGAACAGCACCAGAAGCGGTCCAACGACGCCGAGGACCATGTGCGCCCGGAACCACCCGGTCACACTGCCCAGCACCTTCAGCCATTCGACGCGCGTGCGAGCCGGGTAGATGAGCAGGATCAGCATGAGCGAGCCGCCGACGATGCCGAGCCAGTACCCGAGGCCGTGGTTCGGGTTGATGTAGCGTTCGAGGTGGCCGGTAAAACCCCATACCAGCGCCGCCACGACCGCTAACCCAAAAACGCGGGTCGGTGTGAGATGCCGCGCAAGTGCCCCCATGACTAACCGATGACCCGCTGGATCACTACACGCACCGGCTTGCCGGCGTGTGGGTCTAGCTGCGCGGTAACGCCCTGGAAATCTCCCGGCGCCGGCATCGCCTGCCCGGTTTTCGAGGTGCGTGCTTCGATGGTCACCAGGCCCGCCGTGGAAAGTTTCCGGTCAGGCAGCATGGACTGCGTGTCATCCAGCTGAAACCGCACCGGCCAGCTGCCCGTGGTCGTGCGCAGGATCGCCACCGGAGGCCCCGGGGAGGCAACCGACTTGGCGAGGATGAAAAGGGTCAGTCCGGCGGGCACTTTGCCGCGCAAGGCATCGTCCAGCACCACCTCGCCACGGACGGTCAGACCCGCCGCCGCCGCGGGCCCACCCGTTGCAGCCGCACCGACCGCCGCTGCGCTGCCGGTGGTTGCGCTGGCCGGCAACTGCTTGCGCCGCGCCGCCGCTGCGTCGTCGGGCCGGCCCAGAAACTCGTAGGACTTGGCGAGCAGCTCCCAGTCCCCGTCGCTCCCGCCACCGCCGGCGAGACGCCGCTCCAGCCCGGCCACTGCGTTGTCCATTGAACCGGCGGCCTGGCGCTGCTGCGGGGTCGCTGCCGCCGCTGGCGCAGTTGCGCCGGGCATGGCGCCGGTGCCTTCGCCTGCCTGCGCCGCGACGCCTGGCGCGCCTGGCGCGCTCGCCGCGACGGCATCGGTAGCGGTGAGCTGGGGGCTGCCCAAGATTAAGTAAAGTACCAGCGCCCCGGCGACCGCCACTCCACCTGCAAGCGGGATCCAGCGCGGCAAGCTGCTCAGCAATTGCGCTCGCGGCCGTCCGGCGAGCCAGGGGTAAACGACGAAAAGCACTGCAATAATAGCCAGTGCGCCCGCAATGAAATAGAAAGCGTTCGCCGCATTCATTGTATTAATGTGCCCGTAATCCGGCCAAATAAAACTGTCACGGATTGTAAAGCCTTCTAAGGTGGGGTCACGCTGTCGCTACTGCCGGACAGTTAACGAATTTTGCGACATGTTGACACGTGCGGCGACTCACGGAAGCTACGCACATAGTGCATTACTCTTGATCCGCTGCCTACCTACCGGAGCCCGGTCCTCCAACCAGACTAATGAACGCAAGCCTCACCGCCGTTTATGCCGCGCCGCTGCTGCTGACCATGTTCTGGTATCTGCGGCGGCATTTCCGTGCCGAGAAACGCAGCCGCGAGGTGTACCTCGAGTCCAAGGAAGCCGGGCTTATGGAGCCGGCATCGCTCCATCCAAGTATTGATCCTGTCCGCTGCCTGGGCTGTGGCGCGTGTTTGCGCGCCTGCCCGGAACAAGAGCATCACCATGTATTCGGCCTGATCGAAGGCAAGGCTCATCTTGTCGCTCCGACCGAGTGCATCGGTCACGGCGCCTGCAAGGCCGCCTGCCCGGTCGACGCCATCACGCTGGTGTTTGGGACCGAGACGCGTGGCGTCGATCTACCCGTGCTCAATCCGAGCTTCGAGACCAATGTGCCGGGCGTGTACATCGCCGGCGAGCTCGGCGGCATGGGCCTGATCCGCAATGCCCTGACACAGGGCTGTCAGGCCATCGAGTCCATCGCCAAGCAGGGCAAGCGCGCGCCCGGCAAGCGCCTCGATGTGCTGATTGTCGGTGCGGGTCCGGCGGGCATGGCCGCCGCGCTGACCGCCAAGTCGCTCAACCTGACCTATCGCGTCATCGAGCAGGAATCCCTCGGCGGCTGCGTGTTCAAGTACCCGCGCGGCAAGCTGGTGATGACCGCGCCGGTCGAATTGCCGCTGGTCGGCAAGTTTCATTTCCGGCAAACCTCCAAGGAACAGCTCCTCAAGGTCTGGACCGAGATCATGGAGAAGCAGGAGCTGCGCATCCAGTGCAGCGAGCGCGTCGAAGCGATCGAAAAGGAGGAAGACGGATTCGTCGTGCGCTCTTCGAAGGCGGCCTACCGCGCTTCGGCAGTGCTGCTCGCCATCGGCCGGCGCGGCACGCCGCGCAAACTCGCTGTACCGGGCGAGGAACTGCCCAAGGTCGTCTATCGCCTGATCGATCCGGATCAGTACATCGGCCAGGAAGTCCTGGTAGTCGGCGGTGGTGACAGTGCGCTGGAGGCGGCGGCGAGTATTGCCGAAGTCTCGGGCACGCAGGTGACCCTCTCCTATCGTGGCGACGCCTTCGGACGCGCCAAGCCCCGCAATCGGCAGCGGGTCACGCAGGCGGCGGATCGGGGCAATCTCAAACTGCTGCTCTCATCAAACGTCAGTCACATACACCCGGACCTGGTCATCCTCGAGCAGGGTGGTAAGCAGATGGAGATCCGGAACATGGCCGTCATCGTCAGCGCCGGCGGCGTGCTGCCGAACGAATTCCTCAAGAAAGTGGGCGTGCGCGTCGAGACCAAGTACGGAACAGCCTGATGGCGCCGCGACCGCTGTTGATCCTGGCGGGCCTGGCGCTGCTCGGCGGCGCGGGCGGCGCCTGGGCCGCGGCGGCGAAGACCGGACCTCTGGAACCGATCCGGGTTGCGCTGCGCCAGCGCGACTACCCCACGGCCCTGGAGCGACTGCGGCAGAGTGCCGACGGCGGCAATGCTGAAGCACAGCTGCTGCTCGGACTGATGGAATTGAACGGCGTCGGCGTGACGATGGACCGCGCCAAGGCCGAGCTGTGGCTGCGCCGGAGTCTGGAGCAGAACAACGCCACGGCCGCCTACGTGCTCGCCGCGCTGACGGCGCAACGCAGCGACGCGCCGCCGGGTGAAGCCGCGGCCCTGCTCCAGCGAGCGGCCGCGCTCGGTTATCCGGCCGCCATCGAGGATGTGCGCCTGGGCCGCACACCGCTGAGCGCGGACTGGGCCGGAATGGCCGACAATGCGCTGCGGGTCGATCTGGCAATCTACACCGCGCGCAATGGCGAACTCGCCTGTCTGAAGGCCATGGGCCCTGGGGTCCGCGATCTGCGCGATTCCTTCGGCGCCTCCATTCTTTCACACGCCGTCGCGGCCGGCGCCGCCGAGTCGGTGAAGTTCCTCCTCGAGCAGGGTAGCAACGTCAATATTGCCGACAGTTTCGGCGTGACGCCGCTGATGCTGGCCGCACAGCTCGAGAATGCGCAGCTGCTGCAGGTACTCCTGGCGGCCGGCGCCCACGTCGACGCGCTCGACAGCGCGAAGCGCACGGCGCTGTTCTATGCCGCGCGGGCGGACCGCGCTCCGGCCGTCAGCACCCTGGTCCAGGCCGGTGCCAGGCTCGACGCCGCCGACATCGGCGATTACACCGCGCTCGATGCAGCGCTGGCGATAGGCGCGGACGCGGCGGCGGCGCAGCTGCGCACCCTGGGCGCCAAGACTCTGGTTGCGCACAGCCCAACCGAGATTCGCGGCAGCAAGTTCGACGCCGGCCGTCCCGGCGATATCTATCAGGGCTGGCCGGTGGTGGCACTGGCGGTGGCCCGCAACGACACCGACGGTGCGCAGAAGCTGCTGCAGGGCGGCGCGGAGGCCGACAGCCGCACCATCCAGGGCGATACGCTCCTGCACGTGGCCTTCCACGCCGGCGCCCGCGATGCCTTCCGGCTTCTGCTCGCGGCCCATGCCAACCCGCACCTGATGGACAAGCGCGGCCGTACCGTGCTGGTCCTGGCCGCGACCAGCGGTGACCTGCCCATCGTCAACCAGCTGCTCAGCAGCGGCGTCAGTGCCGACGCGCACGGCGATCGCGAAGACACGCCGCTCCTCGCCGCCGCGCGCGCGGGCAGGATCGAGGTCGCCCTGCAGCTGCAGGTCTCCGGCGCCAAGGTCGATACCCCTGACGCCCAGGGTGAAACGCCGCTCCTGGTGGCTGCCTCCATCGACAACGCCGCCCTGGTCAAGATGCTGCTCGCCAGCGGCGCCTCCGTGCATCTGGCGGACAGTCGCGGTGAGACGGCGCTGTGGCGCGCTGCGCACGCTGGCGCAGCCGACGTCGCGCAGCTGCTGCTGGCCGCGGGCGCGGACGTCGACGCGGCCGACAAGGACGGACGTACCCCGCTGATGAGCGCCAGCGGGGCCGGACAGGACAAACTGGTGACACTGCTGCTCGATGCCCATGCGCGCGTCGATCTGAAGACTGCGCGCGGCGATACCGCGCTGATCCTGGCGGCCGCACAGGGCAACCCGAACGCGGTGCAGGCGCTGCTGCGCAAGGCAAACGGCGTCGATGGCCAGAACCAGGATGGCGACACCGCGCTGATGACGGCCTGCCGGGCGGGCAACCTTGCCGCCAGCAAACTGTTGATCGCGGCCGGCGCCAGCACTTCGCTGCGCAACACGAAGCGCGCCACCGCCGGAGATGTGGCCCGCGATCGCGGCTTTGGCGCTCTGGCCCAGGGCCTCGAAGGCAAGGGTTAGCCCGGCAGGGCCGATTCCCCCTACTCGTCCGGCATTTCCTGCCCGGGAAACAGCTCGGCGATAAACCCGAACTTGCGCAGGTCCTTGATGCGCGTGGGATAGAGCACGCCGTCGAGGTGGTCGACCTCGTGCTGCACGACGCGGGCATGAAAACCGGACACCGTGCGATCGATCGGGCGGCCGTACTCATCGCTCCCGCGGTAACGCAATCGGCGGTAGCGGGGCACCATGCCGCGCATGCCGGGCACCGACAGGCACCCTTCCCAGTCCTGCTCCTTGCCACCACGCAGCGGCTTGAGCCGGGGGTTGATGAGCACGGTGTAGGGCACGGCGTCAGCGTCCGGGTAGCGTGTCGTCCTGCCGCCCCCGAAAATCACTACGCGCTGAAGCACACCGATCTGCGGTGCCGCCAGACCGGCGCCGCCGGCCGCCTTCATCGTCTCTTCCAGGTCCGTGATCAGCCCGCGCAGCTGCGCGGTGCCGAATTCGTGCACCGGGGCGCTGACCTGGAGCAGCCGCGCGTCGCCCATGCGAATGATGGGTTTGATAGCCATAGCCGCCCCTACTGTCCCAGCCTGCTTCGCTGCCCGTCAAGGCCAGCCGCGGCCGGCCGGTTGGCATAGCGCCCCGAGTCCTCTTAACATGGGCACCTGCCGGCCCCCGAGGACCGATTTCAGCCACCACATCGAGAGGATGATACTGATGAAAGTTCTGCTGCCCCTGTCGCTCCTCGCCGCGCTGGCTGCGGCCCCGGCCTATGCCGATTGCACGGCCCCGAACAGCGCGGTCAAGATTCCCGATGGTGCCGCCGCAACCAAGGATGAAATGCTGGCCGCACAGCACGCCATCAAGGACGCCGACGCCGCGATTGCCGTCTTTGCCGACTGCCTGAGGGCCGAGCAGGATGCGAAGATCGCCGCGGGCGGGGACAAATTGAGCGACGCCGAAAAGCTGAAGATCAGCGCTGAATACGTCAATCGCCAGAATGTGGAAGTCGAAAAACTGCAGAAACTGGCCGACCAGTTCAATGTCGAGCTGCGCGCCTACAAGGCCAAGCTGGGCCCGCCCTCACCGCCGCAGCAATAGTTCCTCCCCGCCCGATCCGGGCGTAGACCGCTAGGGGCGCGATACCGGCGATACCGGCGATACCGGCGGCGGCTCCAGTCCCTTCGTATACAGCACCTGGCCGTCCGGTTTGACCAGGACCGCGTCGACGTCGCCGAGCTTCTCGTAAATCCTGATCGCCGCCTCGGCGCCCAGCACGAAGGCCGTCTTGGACAGTCCATCGCTCCGGGTCGCCGTCGCTGCGAGCACCGTGGCACTGCGCACCGCGCTGGCGGAATGGCCGGTGCGCGGATCGATGATGTGGTGGTAGCGCGTGCCGTTCTCGTCGAAGTAGCGCTCGTAGTCACCGGAGGTTGAGATGGCCGTGTCCACGAGCGGCAGCCGCGCAATCACCTCGTCCTTGTGATCCGGGTGGCGGATACCGACGATCCAGGGCTTGCCCCATCGATCGCCGATGATGCGGCTGTCGCCGCCGGCGGATACCAGTGCGTGAGTGAACCCGCGGTGTTGCAGGATTCCGATGCCGCGGTCGACGGCGTAACCCTTGGCGATGCCGCCAAGATCGATGCGCACGCCAGCCTGCGAGAAGCGCACGGTGCCAGCGGCGTGGTCGAGCAGCAGGTGCCGGTAGTTCACCGCCGGCAGTGCGGCGGCAATCTGCTTTTCGTCCGGGTGTACACGCGCGCGAAAGTCGTACATGAAACCGACGCTGGCGTAGGTGATGTCGAAGGCACCGTCGGTGATCCGGGAGTACCCGATCGCGGTGTTCAACAGCTCGAAGAGCTCCGCGCTGATCTTCACAGGGCCCTGTGCGGCGAGCGCGTTGACCCGCGAGACTTCGCTGTCGGGCTTGTAGGTGCTCATCGAGGCGTCGATGCGCCGCATCTCTGACATGACCGCATCGATCGCCGCATCGCCGGCCGCGTGCTCCTCGGCCCACAGCTCGACCACAATGCGCGTGCCCATGATGCCGTCTTCGGTGCGCGTCACCCACTCGGCGCGCGCCGGCTGACTCAGCACCGCGAGCAGCGCGAGCGGGCCGGCGGCGCGAATCCTCACAGCGTCAGCCGCTCGGACGGTCCGGGCATCGAGACCGGCACGCCGGGCAGCAGGGCCGCGAAGGTGCTCATCGCCTGCGGTTCCCCGTGCACGAGCACCGTGCGCTCGGCGCCGCCGACCTGCGTGTGCCAGCGCAGCAGCTCCGCCTGGTCGGCGTGTGCCGAAAAGCCGTTGATCGTGTGCACCGCTGCGCGCACCGGTACCTCCGCGCCGAACAGCATGATGCTGCGGGCGCCATCGATGATGCGGCGCGCCGGGGTTCCCTGCGCCGCAAAGCCGACGAACACGATGCTGGCGTCCGGGCGCGGCAGATTGTGCACCAGGTGATGGCGCACGCGCCCGCCCGTGGCCATGCCGGACCCGGCGATGATCACCGCGCCACCGGCGATGGCGTTGAGGGCCATGGACTCCGCGGTGCTGCGCACCAGATGCAGGCCCTCGAAGCCGAACAGGTCGCCACCTGCGGCGATCAGGGCCGCGGCCTCCGCGTCATAACACTCCGGGTGGGCGCGGTACACTTCAATGGCGGCGACTGCCATGGGTGAATCGACGTAGACGGGAAGCTGGCGCGGCAATGCGCCGGACGCCACCGCGGCGCGCAGTGAATACAGAATCTCCTGGCTGCGCTCCAGCGCAAAGCTGGGGATGATCACATTGCCGCCGTGCGCGATCGTGGCCCCGATGACGCTGACGAGTTCCGCCACCGATTCGGCGGGCGAGCGGTGCTGGCGATCCCCGTAAGTGGTTTCCATGAGCACGATGCCGGCGGCGGGCGGTGCGGGATCGCGCAGGATCGGCCGGCCGGCGCCGCCGATGTCGCCCGAGAACAGCACCCGGCGCGCGCGCCCGCCTTCCTGCACCTGCACCAGCACGTGGGCCGAGCCGAGGATGTGCCCGGCATCGTGATAACTCACGCTCAGGCCCGGCGCCAGCGGCAGCTCTGCCCCGTACGCGGCCACGCGACCGAAGCGCTCCAGCGCGGCGAGCACGTCCGCCTGCGTGTACAGCGGAACGGCCGGCCGGCTGTTGCCGGAGCGCTTGTTGCGCCAGGCCGCATCGTCCTCGGCCATGTGGGCGGAGTCCTGCATGACAATGCGCGCCAGCTCGCGCGTGGCTGCCGTGCTGATGATTTCGCCGCGAAAGCCGCGCTTGACGAGCAGTGGCAGGCGGCCGCAGTGATCCAGGTGCGCGTGCGTCAGCAGCAGGAAATCAATGGCCGCGGCGTCGAAACCGAGCGGCGCCGCGTTTTCCTCTTCCAGCTCGCGCCCGCCCTGGAACATGCCGCAGTCGATCAGCAGCTGTCGCCCGGCGCATTGCAGCCGGTGGCAGGAACCGGTGACGTCGCGGTCGGCACCATGAAAGGAAAGTTCCATCTCGGGGTACGGCTCCTCAATCCTTGAAGGGGTTCTCGCCAATCCGTTCGTACCACGCCAGGATGCTGTTCCAGATGCCGGCGGCATCCTCGGCAAACCAGAACAGCTCGGCATCTTCCGGATCGACTACGCCCTCCTCGATCAGGTACGGCAGATCGATGACCCGCCGCCAGTATTGTTCACCGACCAGCACCACCGGCACCGCCTCCATCTTGCCGGTCTGCAGCAGCGTGAGGGCCTCGAACACCTCGTCGAGCGTGCCGAAGCCGCCCGGAAAAGCGACCAGCGCACGGGCGCGTTGCAGGAAGTGGAGCTTGCGCATGGCGAAGTAATGGAAGCGGAAACACAGCTCCGGCGTTACGTAGGGATTGGGGTACTGCTCGTGCGGGAGATTGATGTTGAGTCCCACCGACTTCGAGCCCGCTTCGAAGGCGCCACGATTGGCAGCCTCCATGATGCCGGGGCCGCCGCCGGTCATGACGACCGTACGGCCGTGCGCAGGATCCGGATTGCAACGCGCGACCAGCCGGCCGAGCTCACGCGCGATCTCGTAATAGCGGCTCTTGGCCACGAGGCGTTCGCAGGCCACGACCCGCTGGCGCAGCTCGGCCTCATCCGGCGCGCGCTCGGCGGCGGCCCGCGCCGCCGCCAGGCGCCGCTGCGCTGCAGCCGGCTCGGTGATGCGGGTACTGCCGAATATGACGACCGTGTGGCGGATGCCGGCGGCTTGCAGGAGCAGTTCAGGCTTGAGGTAGTCCAGCTCCAGACGCTGCCCGCGCTGGTCCTCGCGCTGCAGGAAGGCCGGATCGGCATCGCCGGGGCTATAGCTCGGACTGCCCAGGATGGCCGCCAGGCGTTGCGGGGCCTGCGGGTCATCTTCGGCGGACTTCGCCGTTTGCCAGGGCAGCGGCGTGCGCCGCGGTTTCTTGATCATGCGTAGCGCCGGGCGTCGATGGGGTTGAGACCGTCAGGCAGGATTCGCGAACGCCACGGTACCGGCTCCGCCGCTCAGCGTCTAGCCCGCCTGGGCAGCTTCCAGCAGCCCCTTTTCCGTCAGCCACGCGCGGTTGAACAGGCGCGAGAGGTACTTCGAGCCCGTATCGCACAGTACGGTCACGATCACGTGGCCGGGGCCGAGCTGGCGCGCCACGCGCATCGCGGCGGCTACGTTGATGCCGCTGGTACTGCCGAGAAACAGCCCTTCCTCGCGCAGCAGCCGGTACACGCAGGCGACCGTCTCAGGATCCTCGACGTGCACCGCGTCGTCCACCGGCGCGCCCTGCATATTGGCGGTCACCCGCCCGATGCCAATGCCCTCGGTGATCGAGGCGCTGCCGGTGGCCTTGAGCACACCGCCGCGGACGAACTCGTACAGGGCGCTGCCGGGAGGATCGGCCAGCACCGTACGCACGCTCGCGCTGCGGGACTTCAGATATTCGGATACCCCGCCCAGTGTTCCGCCGGTGCCACTGGCGGACACGAAGGCGTCGATGTGCCCGCCGGTCTGCTCCCAGATTTCCGGTCCGGTGGTCTCGAGGTGCGTGCGGCGATTGGCGGTGTTGTCGAACTGATTGGCCCAGACCGCGTTCGGCAGTTCACCGGCCATGCGGCCGGCGACTTTCTGGTAGTGGTTCGGGTCGCTGTAGGGCACGGCCTTGACGCGATGGACGGCCGCGCCGAGCGCGGCGATCAGCTCATATTTCTCCGGCGACTGGTTGTCCGGCATGACGATCACGCAGCGATACCCGCGCGCATTGCAGACGTGGGCGAGGCCGATGCCGGTGTTGCCGGCCGTGCCTTCGACCACGGTGCCGCCCGGCGGCAGCGCGCCGCGCCGCTCGGCATCGATGACGATCGCGCGCGCGGCGCGATCCTTGACCGAGCCGCCCGGATTCATGAATTCCGCCTTGCCCAGGATTTCGCAGCCGGTGGCGGCGCTCGGGCCGCGCAGCCGGATCAGGGGCGTGTTGCCGATCGCATCCAGGAAATCAGTTGCTGCTTTCATCCACCACCTGCTGCGCGCCCGCCATCGCCTGCCCCACGAACTGTGCCACATCGCCGACGATCAGCAATGCCGGCGCACCGACCCGCGCGGCCGCGGCCCGCGCGGCGATATCGGCCAGCCGGCCGGCGATCAGGCGCTGATCGGGGAGCGTGGCACGTTCGACGAGCGCCACGTAGCGCTCGGCCGGGGCGCCATGCTGCACCAGGCGCGCCACGATCTGCGGCAGTTGCGCGGCGCCCATATAGAACACCACCGTCTGCAGCGGCGCGGCCAGGGCCCGCCAGTCCAGTGCCGCCGCCGCCTCGCCCATGGCGGTGACGAAACACACGGACTGCGCCACACCGCGATGCGTCAGCGGAATGCCGATGGCCGCCGCCGCGCCCAGCGCCGCCGTCACGCCGGGCACCACGATCACCGCGATGCCCGCCTGGCTCAGCGCCATGAGTTCCTCCCCGCCGCGCGCAAACACCAGCGGGTCGCCGCCCTTGAGCCGCACCACGCGCCGGCCGCGCCGCGCGTGCTCGATGAGCAGTTCGTGGATGCGCGCCTGGGTGGTGCGATGTCGGCCGGGTTCCTTGCCCACGAACACCCGTTCGACGTCGCGGCGGAGCCGCGCCAGCACCGCCGGCGGTACTAGCCGGTCGTAGAACACGACGTCGCAGTGCTGCAGGAGCTGCTGCGCGCGCAGCGTGAGCAGGTCCGGATCGCCAGGTCCGGCGCCGATCAGCCAGACCGCGCCCCTGGCGGGCGTGCCGGCAGGGGCCGCGCGGGCGCCCTCGAGCTGCAGCTCGAGGCCGGCAGCGGCGCTGGCCGCATCGACGCCGCCGGCGAGCAGCTGCTGGGCCAGGGCGCTGTCGAAGAA
>DASWFL010000319.1:0-6210 GCA_036394255.1 Steroidobacteraceae bacterium | reverse complement strand
CCCGCTGACCAGCAGCGCAGGCTGCCGCTGCCAGTGCACATCATGACAGGCGGTTCGCCGCCGCCGGCAAAGGTGATCAAGGCGATGGAGGAGCTCGGCTTCCAGGTGCTGCACATCTACGGCATGACCGAGCTGCAGGGGCCATCCACTTTTTGCGCTCCGCAGGATTGGGAAGATAAATATACGGAAATGGCACGGCAGGGCGTGCGGTATCCCGTGGTCGAAGGCCACATCGTCGCCGACCCGAAGAGCTGCCAGCCGGTGCCGAAGGACGGAAGCTCGGTGGGCGAGATCCTGGTCCGCGGCAATACGGTGATGCTCGGGTATCTGAAGGATGCGAAGGCGACCGCCGAGGCGTTCGCGGGCGGGTGGATGCACACCGGGGATCTCGCCGTGTGGCACCCGAGCCATTACATCGAGATCAAGGACCGCAAGAAGGACATCATCATTTCCGGCGGGGAGAACATTTCCTCGGTGGAAGTCGAGATCGCGCTCTACAAGCATCCCGCCACCCAGCTGGCGGCGGTGGTGGCGCGGCCGGACGAGAAATGGGGCGAGACGCCCTGCGCGTTCGTGCAGCTCAAGCCGGGCGCCAGCGCGACCGAGGCGGAATACATCGACTGGTGCCGGCAGAACCTGGCGCGCTACAAGATCCCGAAGAAAGTCGTCTTCGGGCCGGTGCCGACCACGGCGACCGGCAAGATTCAGAAGTTCGTCCTGCGGGAAAGAGCGAAATCGCTTTAGCGTTCTATCGATCGAGGCCCTGGTCTTCGTAGGAGACGGGATCCGAGATCGGCTCGATGTGCGTGTCGACCGAAGCGTGCGGCACCATCGAGCGCACGCGGGCTTCGATCTCTTCGCACAGCCGGTGTGCCTGCGCGACGGTCCACGCGTCGGGGACAAGGACGTGAAACGACACGAAGCGGCGCGCGCCCGCCTGGCGGGTGCGCAGCGCGTGGAACGAGATGCCGTAGCGGCGCGAGTATTCGGTAAACAGCTTGCTGATCTCGTTCTGCTCGTCGCGCGAAATCGCCGCGTCGAGCAGTCCCGAAACCGAGCGCCGCATCAAGCCCATGCCGGTCCAGATGATGTATGCCGCCACGGCGAGCGCGATGAGCGGGTCGAGCAGCAGCCACCCAGTGGCGAATACCAGTGCCACGCCCGTGATCACGCCGATCGAAGTCCACACGTCGGTCATGAGATGCTTGCCGTCCGCCTCCAGCGTAATGCTCTGGTGGCGGCGTCCCGCGCGCTGCAGTATCAGCGCCATTGCAAGATTGATCGCCGTTGCTGCCGTGCTGATACCCAGTCCAAGAATGGCCGTCTCGAGCGGCTGCGGGTGGGTGAGCCGCGGCAGTGCGGTAGCGAAAATGCCGCCCGCGGCGAGCACGATCAGCGCGCCTTCGATGCCTGCGGAGAAGTATTCGGCCTTCGAGTGGCCATATTGGTGGCCTTCGTCCGGCGGGGCGGCCGCCAGCCGCAGCATCGATACGGCGAGCAGCGCCGCGGCGAGGTTCACGAAAGACTCCAGCGCATCGGACAGCAGCCCCACCGAGCCGGTCAGCCACCAGGCGAGCGATTTGAGCGCGATCGTGGCGAGCGCCGCCACGGCCGACAGCCAGGCATAGTGCTCAGGCCGCATAAGCACGGTAGCGCCGCACCAATCGGTCGGTTCCGAATGCTGGAACCTTGGTTCCCATCCAGGCGAGCTCGAACAAGGTGACGTAGCGCGGCTTTCCCTCGGAGGCCTGGAAGTGGCGCACCTGCAGGGCGCCGGGCAGAGCGGCATTTTCCAGCGACCCTTCGCCGCAAACCAGCAGCAGCGCTTTTGCCGCCGGGTGCGGATCGGCCTGGCCGGGAGCGGTCTGCTCGCAGGCCCAGCGCCGGAAAACGACCGCCTTCTCCAGGCAGCGCCGCGTCCAGGGCGTCGCGCCCTCGAGGCGCGCGAGATACCCGGGCGTCATCAACACTTGCGGAGAATCCAGCTCGTAGGTCGCGAGATATTTTCCCTCCCCGGGCGCCGTGTCCGCACTCCAGCGGCGCGCCGAGCGGAACCCCGCGATCGACAGCCGCTCCGGGAGATGCTCGCTGTCGTACCAGGCGTTGAACTCCTCGTCCATGGCCGCAGGCGGCTCGGTCATCGTCAGCAGCAGTCCGCGTCTTGTCATATCAACAATCCCAGTTGCTCCAAAGTTCCGGCCTGACGTATTTGTCCCTGCTCGAGCACATAGCCCCGATCGGCCACGCGGCGTGCAAAGGCGAGATTCTGCTCGCTCAGCAGGACGGTGACGCCTGCGCGTTTCAGCTCGAGGATCGCCTTTTCGACCTGCTCTACGATGATCGGCGCGAGCCCTTCGGACGGCGCGTCGAGCAGGATCGCTTTCGGGTTCCCCGCCAGCGTGCGCGCAATGCACAGCATCTGCTGCTCGCCGCCGGACAGGGTGGCGGCGCGCCGCCCCTGCATCGCCTGGAGCGCGGGAAACAGTTGAAACAGCTTTTCCTCGGTCCACGCAGGCGCCCCCGCGCGCGGCGGCTGACGCCCGACCTCCAGGTTCTCCGCCACCGTGAGGTCCGTGAAAATGCGCCGGTCTTCGGGGACATAGCCGAGCCCGGCCCGGGCAATCTCGAACGGCTCCCTGCCGTCGATGCGGTGGCCCTCGAAATGCACCTCGCCCGAAAGCGGCCGGATCAGCCCCATGAGGGTCTTGAGCGTAGTCGATTTGCCGGCGCCGTTGCGGCCGAGCAGGGCGACGACCTCCCCGCGGCGCGCGGCGAGCTCGACGTCGAACAGCACGCGCGCCGCCCCGTAGCCGGCGTTGAGGCGCCTGGCTTCAAGCATTGCCAAGATAGACCTCGCGCACGCGCGGATTCGCCCGCACCTCGGCCGGCGCCCCGGCGGCGATCACCTCGCCGCCGTGGAGCACGATGATGCGGCTCGCGAAATTGAACACCACCTCCATGTCGTGCTCCGTGAACAGCACGGCGATGCCCTCGCTGCGCGCCAGCGTCGCGGCGAGCTGCATGAGCGCCTGGCGCTCGCCCGGCGCCATGCCCGCCGTCGGCTCATCCATCAGCAGCAGGCGCGGGCGATTGGCAAGCGCGACGGCCAGCTCCACGCGCTTCAGGTCGCCGTACGCCAGCACGGCGCACGGCCGCCCTGCCTGCTGCTGCATGCCGACGCGCGCGAGCAGCGCGTCCGCTTCATCGACCAGAAACCTCCCAGCCGGCTTCCCCAAAGAAAAAAGTCGCCCATGGTGTGAAAGCAGGGCCACTTGCACGTTTTCGCGCACCGTCATCGAGCTGAAGGTGGCGGTGACCTGGAAAGTGCGGCCGACACCGAGGCGCCACACCTGGTGCGGGCGAAGTCCCACGACGCTGTGTCCTGCGAGAGCGATCTCGCCGGAGTCGGGCCGCAGCTGGCCGTTCAGCATGTTGAAGCAGGTGGTCTTGCCGGCGCCGTTAGGGCCGATCAGCGCCACGACTTCGCCCGCGTCCACCGCGAAGCTCACGCCGCGCACCGCCTGCACGCCGCCGTAGGCCTTGGACAGTCCTCGCACCTCGAGCGCGCTCACTTGAAGATTCCCCGGGGGAAGGCGATGACCAGCACCAGGATCACCGAGCCGATGGCGGCGCGCCAGTATTCCACGCCGCGCGACAGCGAGTCTTCGAGCCCGATGAAAAGCGCGGCGCCCCAGAGCGGCCCGGTGAGCGTCTGCACGCCGCCGAGCAGCACCATGACCAGGCCGTCTACCGAGCGCGGCACGGACAGCGTTTCCGGAGAGATCGAGCCCTTGGAGAACGCGTACAAGGCGCCGCCCACGCCCGCGAACAACCCGGCAACACCGAACGCGGCCCATTGCTGGACCCGCACGTCGATACCGATGGCCCCCGCGCGTAGCGGCGAGTCGCGCGCGGCGCGCAGGGCATAGCCGAAGGGCGAGTAGATCAGCCGCCAGAGGAGGGCGACCGCGCCCAGGCAAAGCACCAGAGTCAGGTAGTAATACGCTTGCTTCGAGGACAGCCACGGCGCCGGCCAGACGCCGATCAGGCCGTTCGAGCCGCCGGTGAGCTCGTCCCACTGGAAGGCGACGGACCAGGCAATCTGCGCGAACGCCAGGGTCAGCATCGCCAGGTACACCCCGGAAAGCCGCACGCAGAACCAGCCGAAGACCAGCGCGCCCGCCGCGGCAGCGAACGGCGCGAGCGCCAGCGCAAGCTCCATCGGTAGATGCGCGCGCAACAGCAGCAGGCCCGCGGCGTACGCACCGAAGCCGAAGTAAGCCGCGTGGCCGAACGAGGGCATGCCGCCGGGGCCCATCAGGAAATGCAGGCTCGCCGCGAACAGCGCGAACACCAGGATGTCCGTGAGCAGCACAACCGTATAGGGCTCCGCGAATGCAGGAACGACTGCCAGCAGCGCCGCCAGGCCGCCGAGGAGGGGAAAGGACGGCGCCGGTAACGGAGGCTGCAATGCCCCGGGGCCGCGCGTTTCTACCAGCGGGCGGCCGAGCAGGCCCCAGGGCCGCAGCACCAGCACCACCGCCATGACGATGAATTCGATCGCCAGCGTCAGCTCCGAATAACCCAGGCCGATGCAGAAGGCCTTCACTTCGCCGATCAGCAGCGCGGCAAGGAAAGCACCCGGGATCGATCCGAGCCCGCCGACCACGACCACCACGAAGGCGTCCGAGATGACCGCAAGATCGATCTCGAGGCTTGCCGGCTCGCGCGGAATCGCGCTCGCGCCGCCGAAGCCGGCGAGCAGGGCGCCCAGCGCAAACACGCTGGTGAAGAGGCGCCGCTCGTTGACGCCGAGCGCCGCGGCCATCTCGCGGTCCTGCGTCGCGGCGCGCACCAGCGTGCCCCAGCGCGTGCGCGTAAGGAGCAAGTGCAGTGCGATGAAGACCGCCGGCCCGAGGACGATCAGCAGCAGGTCGTACTGGGGGAATTGCCTGCCGGCAATGGTGACGGCGCCTGCCAGGCCTGGCGCGCGCGGCCCGAGCATGTCCTGCGGTCCCCATGCCCAGAGCGCGGCGTCCCGAATGATCAGGACCAGCGCAAACGTAGCAAGCAGCTGCAGCAGCTCCGGCGCTTTGTAGATTCTTCTTAAAAGAGTCGTTTCGATAATAAATCCGGCCGCCGCTACCAGCGCCGCTGCGAGCGGCACGCTCGCCCAGAAGCCGAGGCTCCCGGACAGGGAAACCGCGAGGTACATGCCGAGCATGTACAGCGAGCCGTGCGCGAAGTTGACGATGCGGCTGACGCCGAAGATCAGCGACAGGCCGGCGGCCACCAAAAACAAGGAGCTGGCCCCCGCGAGCCCGTTCAAGAACTGCAACAGGACACCAGAGCCGCTCACTCCTTGCGCAGCGCGCGGACCTCCTGATCGGAGGGTTGGACCTTCGCGCCCTCCGCGTAGTGCCAGTTGACCATCACGCCCTGGCCGCCTTTCTTGGCGAGCTGGCCGACATAGGCGCCCATCGTCGACTGGTGGTCGATCGGCCGCCACAGGATCTCGCCGAAGGGGGTTTCCATCTGCAGCCCTTCGAAGGCGGCGATCAGCTTGTCGGCATCGAGCGAGCCGGCCTTCCTGATGCCGTTCGCGACCGCGTACAGGGCGGAGTAGCCGACCACCGAGCCGAGGCGCGGGTAATCGTTCCAGCGCTTCTGATAGGCGTCGCGGAACTTCCTGTGCTCGGGCGTGCTGATCTCGCTCTGCGGATAGCCGGTGACCCACCAGCCTTCGGGGGTTTCGTCCCTGAGCGGGTCGAGATACTCGGGCTCCCCGCCGAGCAGGTTGATCACCGCGGCGCTCTTGAACAGGCCGCGCGTATTGCCTTCGCGCACGAATTTCTGCAGATCCACCGCAAACAAGGCGCTGAAGATCGCCTCCGGCTTCGCCTCAAGCAGCGCCTGCACGGCCGCGCCGGCGTCGATCTTGCCGAGCGGTGGTGCCTGCTCGGCGACGAACTCGACGTCGGGCTGCGCCCGTGTCAGCAGCTTCCTGAACGAGGCCGCGGCGGACTGCCCGTACTCGTAGTTCGGGACCACGATCGCCCAGCGCTTTTTGTTCAGCCGAGCGGCTTCGGGCACCAGCATCGCTACCTGCATATAGGTCGACGGCCGCAGGCGGAAAGTGTAGCGGTTGCCGTTTTCCCACACGATCTTGTCGGTGAGTGGCTCCGCGGCGAGGAACAGGATTTTCCTTTG
>DASWFL010000318.1:0-5998 GCA_036394255.1 Steroidobacteraceae bacterium | reverse complement strand
TTCACGCCGATCCGCACGGGCTTCCCGTGGCGGCAGGCGAACTCGATCAGCTCGGCAAACTGCGGATCGCGCTTGCTGCCGCGCCCGACGTTGCCCGGGTTGATGCGGTATTTCGCCAGCGCCTCGGCGCAGGCGGGATGGGCCTTGAGCAGCCGGTGACCGTTATAGTGAAAATCGCCGATCAACGGCACGGTGCAACCCTGCGAGCGCAGTTGGTCGCGGATGGGAGCGACCGCCGCGGCGGCGGCGTCGGTGTTGACCGTGATACGCACCAGCTCGGAGCCGGCCTCAGCCAGCTCCCGCACCTGGCGCACAGTGGCCGCGACGTCGGCGGTGTCCGTATTGGTCATCGACTGGACCGCGATGGGGGCGCCAGCGCCCAGCGCGAGACCACCGACATTGACGCCCAGGGTCAAGCGTCGCGCACGGCGCAAGGGAGGGGTGTCCATGGGCTCTATTGTAGAGGCGCGGGCGGGGCAACTGGTATGATTCAGGCCCCTACGGACGGTTTCCAGGAGAGCGGCCAGGCCCGGTGGCACGGTCGCCCACCGCAGGGGCTTGGACGCGGTGGAGATAATTTTGGCATTGCGTACACCCCTGTACGACTTGCACGTCGCGCTCGGCGCGCGCCTGGTCGATTTTGGCGGCTGGGACATGCCCGTCGCCTACGGATCGCAGATCGAGGAGCATCATGCAGTACGCCGCGCGGCCGGCGTGTTTGACGTCTCCCACATGTGCGTCATCGACCTGCACGGCGCCGGCGTGCGCGCTTTCCTGCGCGAGCTGCTGGCGAACGACGTACTGCGGCTGGCGCAGCCGGGCAAGGCCCTGTACGGCTGCATGCTCCGGGAAGACGCCGGGATCATCGATGACCTGATCACCTATTTCCTCGATGAACAGTGGTTTCGCCTCGTAGTCAATGCCGGAACGCGCGACAAGGACCTGGCCTGGATCCGCGGGCGGGCGCTGCCCTTCGGGGTCGAGGTGCGCGAGCGGCGCGAGCTGGCGATGCTGGCGGTGCAGGGCCCGGAGGCGCGCGCCGCGCTGGCTGCCCTCCTGGCCCCGCAGGAGGCGCGGGCCGCGATGGCCCTGGACAGCTTCGTCGGCGCGCAGCTCGGCGCCTGGTTCGTGGCGCGCACCGGCTATACGGGCGAGGATGGATTCGAGGTGATGGTGCCGGCAGCGAGCGCCGTGGAATTGTGGCAGCGGCTCAACGAGCAGGGCGTGCGGTCCTGCGGCCTGGGCGCGCGCGACACGCTGCGGCTCGAGGCCGGGATGAATCTGTATGGGAGCGACATGGATGAGAGCACTCATCCGCTGGAATCGGGCCTGGGCTGGACCGTGGCCTTCGAGCCCGGTGACCGGCAGTTCGTCGGCCGTGCGGCGCTCGAACGCGCACGCGCCGTGCCGGGCGGACGCAAGCTCGTGGGTCTGCTGCTCGCCGATCGCGCCGTGATGCGCTCGCATCAGCGAGTGCTGAGCCCGGCGGGTGAAGGCCAGGTCACCAGCGGCACCTTTTCGCCCACCCTGGCGCGATCGATCGCGCTGGCGCGCGTGCCCGCGGCCGCTGCCGGCCCGGGCGGCGAGGTGCAGGTGGAAGTGCGCGGCAAGCCGTTCACGGCCCGCGTCGTCAAGCCGCCCTTCGTGCGCCACGGGCGCTCGCTGGTGGAGTTCTAGTTTGCGATTGACACACGCGGTTCACAGGGGAGTCTGCAGGCGATGAGCAATATTCCGGCGGATCTGAAGTACGCGCGCAGCCACGAATGGGTCCGCGCGCAGGCCGATGGCACGGTGGAAGTGGGCATCAGCGATCACGCGCAGCAGGCCCTGGGCGATCTGGTGTTCGTCGAGGTACCGGAGGTCGGCCGGGCACTGCAGCCGGGGGATGCGTGCGCGGTCGTCGAGTCGGTCAAGGCAGCATCCGACGTCTATTCCCCGGTCGCCGGCACTGTGATCGCAGTCAACGAGGGGCTGGCGAAAGCGCCGGAGCTGATCAACCAGGATCCCTATGGCGCCGGCTGGATCATGCGCCTGAAACTCAGCGGGCCGCTCGCTGCGGCTGAACTGCTGGGCCCGGAAGCTTATGCCGCCGTCGCCGAGGCTGGCTGAGGCTTAAGCAGCGAGCATCATGCCCTTCATTCCACACACCGAGCAGGACGTCACGGAGATGCTGGCCGCGATCGGCGCGCCGGACATCGAGTCGCTGTTCGAGGAAATCCCCGCCGAGCTGCGCGTCCGTTCGCTCGCCGGCGTGCCCGAGGGCCTGAATGAGCAGCAGGTGATGCAGCTGATGTACGCGCGCGCGCGCCAGGACGGACAGCCGCTGAATTTCATCGGCGCCGGGGCCTACGAACATCATATTCCCGCGGCCGTGTGGGCGATCGTCGCGCGCGGTGAGTTCTACAGCGCCTACACGCCCTATCAGGCCGAGGCCAGCCAGGGCACGCTGCAGACGATCTACGAATACCAGTCGATGATCACCGCGCTGACCGGGCTGCAGGTGGCCAATGCCTCGCTGTACGACGGCGCCACCGCGGTGGCTGAGGCCTGCCTGATGGCGGTGCGCGCCAATCGGCGCTCGAGCGCGGCACGGGTGCTGATGCCGCGCACCGTGCATCCGCACTACCGGGCGGTGACGCGGGCCGCCACCGGCGGCCAGGGCCTCAAGTTGGAGGAACTGGCCTATGTGCGCTCCAGCGGGCAGACGGCCTCCGAGGCGCTTGCGTCCAGCGAGGGCCAGGACGTCACCGCGCTGGTGATCCAGCAACCGAATTTCTTTGGCGTCCTCGAGGATGTCGACGCGCTGACTGACTGGGCGCACGCGCGTGGTGCGCTGGTGATCGCCGTCGTCAACCCGACGTCGCTGGCTGTGCTCAAGCCTCCGGGCAGCTGGGGGCAGCGTGGCGCGGACATCGTGGTCGGTGACGGGCAGCCGCTCGGTTGCCCGCTGTCCTCCGGCGGTCCGTATTTCGGCTTCATGGCCACGCGCATGGATTACGTGCGGCAGATGCCGGGGCGCATCGTCGGGCGTACCGTCGACCTCGACGGCCGGCCGGGTTTCGCCCTGACGCTGCAGGCGCGCGAGCAGCACATTCGCCGCGGCAAGGCCACCTCGAACATCTGCACCAATCAGGGACTGCTGATGATCGCCGGCACCATCTATTGCGCCATGATGGGCGCCGCGGGGCTGGAGCGGGTCGCGCGGACCTGCATGGCGCGCACCGCGGAGCTCGTGAGTGCGCTGTCGCGCCTGCCCGGGGTCCGCCCCGCCTTCGGCACGGCGCGCTTTCACGAGGCGGTGCTGCTGTTCGATCGCCCGGTCGCGCCGCTCCTCGAGGCGCTCGCTGCCCAGGGCATCGAGGGCGGTTTCGATCTCGGGGTCCATTACCCGGAACTCGGCCACGCGCTGCTGGTCTGCGCCACGGAGGCGCGCAGTTCCGCCGATGTCGCCGCCTATGCCCAGAAACTCTCGGAGCTGCTCAAGGAGGCGCGCGTCGCATGAGTCTGCCCATGTGCGAGCGGCTGATTTTCGATTGCGGGCGTGCCGGGCGCGGCGCGCGCGGCCAGTGGCCGGCCGCGGAAGCGAATGTGCCGGACATTCCGGCCAGCCTGCGCCGAGTGCGTCCGCCCGCCCTCCCCGAGGTGAGCGAGCTGGATGCCGTGCGTCACTACACGCGCCTCTCGCAGCTCAATTTCTCGATCGACACGCATTTCTATCCGCTGGGCTCCTGCACCATGAAGTACAACCCGCGGGCCTGCAATGCCGCGGCCATGCTGCCCGAATTCCTCGGACGCCATCCGCTGGCGACAGGGGCTCACAGCCAGGGGTTTCTCGCCTGCATGCACGAGTTGCAGGAGATGCTCATGGAAGTGACCGGCATGCGGGGCGTGGCACTCACGCCCATGGCCGGCGCCCATGGCGAATTCGCCGGCGTTGCCATGATCCGCGCCTACCACCGCGCGCGCGGGGACCTGGGGCGCGTGGAGATCATCGTACCGACGGCGGCGCACGGCACGAACCCGGCGACCGCCTCCATGTGCGGATGCGTGGCGCGTGAGATCGGCGTCGGACCCGACGGCGATGTCGATCTGGCGGCGCTGCGTGCCGCCGTGGGCCCGCGCACCGCGGGGATCATGCTCACCAACCCCTCGACGCTCGGCATCTTCGAGCGCGGCATCGCCGAGGTGGCGCGCATCGTGCACGAGGCGGGCGGCCTGCTCTACTACGATGGCGCGAATCTCAACGCGATCCTGGGCAAGGTCCGCCCCGGAGACATGGGGTTCGACGTCATGCACATGAACCTGCACAAGACCTTCTCCACGCCGCACGGCGGTGGCGGCCCGGGGGCGGGCGCCGTGGGCGTCGGGCCCCGCCTGCTGCCCTTCATGCCGCTGCCGGTCGTGGCGCGGGAAGGCGCGGGCGAGGCGGCGCGGTACCGCTGGCTGGGCGAGGCGGACCTGCCGCAGTCGATCGGCCGGCTCACCGGCTTCAACGGCAACGCGGGCGTGCTGCTGCGCGCCTATGTCTACATGCGCATGCTGGGCCGTGAGGGCATGAGCCGCGTGGGCGATTTCGCCACGCTCAATTCCAACTACCTGCTGGCGCGCCTGCAGCAGGCGGGCTACGTGGCCGCCTATCCGCAACGGCGCGCCAGCCATGAATTCATCCTGACGCTCAAGGCGCTGGCGCAGCAGCAGGGCGTCACGGCGATGGACGTGGCCAAGCGGCTGCTGGACTACGGCTTTCACGCTCCGACCACCTATTTTCCGCTGCTGGTGCCCGAATGCCTGCTGATCGAGCCGACGGAGACCGAGAGCAAGGAGACCCTCGACGCCTTCGTCGTCGCGATGGCCACGATACTGAGCGAGGCGGCCAGCGAGCCGGAGACGCTGCGCACTGCGCCGCACCGCATGCCGGTGCGGCGCCTGGACGACGTGCGTGCGGCGCGCGAGCTCGATCTGGCCCATCGCCCGGTGACGGCCTGATGAAGGGCGGAACGCGATGAACCGCGGCAAGCCGCGTGGCCTTACGCGCCTGTGGCGCGCCTTTGATTCCAGCTGGAAGGGGCTGCGCGGGGCCTGGCGCGAGGAAGCCGCATTCCGCCAGGAGCTGGTTTTTGCGCTGCTGGCCGCACCGCTGGGCCTGTGGCTCGGGCACAGTGGCGTCGAACGCGCGCTGCTGGTGGCTCCGGTGCTGCTGGTGCTGGTCGTCGAACTGCTCAACAGCGCGATCGAGGCCACGGTCGATCGCATCGGCTTCGAGCGTCACGAGCTCGCGGGCCTCGCCAAGGACTTCGGTTCAGCGGCCGTGCTGCTGGCCTTCGTCATGCTGACGGTCGTCTGGTCGCTGGTGCTGCTGGAGCGCTGATGATCATCGGGGCACAGGAATGACGGCGCTGATCTGCGGATCGCTGGCCTACGACACGGTCATGGTTTTTCAGGGCCGGTTTCGTGACCATATCCTCGCCGATCGCATTCACGTCCTGAATGTCTCCTTCCTGGCGCCGGCGATGCGCCGGAACTTCGGCGGCTGTGCGGGCAACATCGCCCACAACCTCAAGCTGCTCGGAGGCGAGGGCCTGATCATGGCCACGGTCGGCCACGACTTTGCGCCCTATGAGGCCTGGCTGCGCGAACACGGCATCCCGCTCACCCACGTGCGCACCGTGCCGGAGGAATACACGGCGCAGGCCTACATCACCACGGACCTGGACGACAACCAGATCACGGCCTTTCACCCCGGTGCGATGAGCCATTCGCACCTCAATCAGGTGAGCGCCGCGAGCGGCGTGCGGCTCGGCATCGTGTCCCCCGACGGCCGCCAGGGCCTGCTCGAGCATGCTGAGCAGTTTGCCGCTGCAGGCATCCCGTTCGTCTTTGATCCGGGCCAGGGATTGCCGATGTTCAGCGGCGATGAATTGCGCGCCTTCCTCAAGCGCGCTTCCTGGGTGGCCGTCAACGACTACGAGGGAAGCCTGCTCGCCGAGCGCGCCGGCGG
>DASWFL010000317.1:0-9107 GCA_036394255.1 Steroidobacteraceae bacterium | reverse complement strand
GCCGGAGTCGCGGACGTGATCCGGTCGGCTCGAAACTGGGCGTCCGCTGCCTACCATGCCAAGGCCGATCCGGTGTGACATAGGTAGACGGTGTGGCCAAGCCTGGCAATCACAGCACGACCACGGAGACCTGGCTCGCCAGTCTTGCCGCGGCCGAGCGCGCCTTGCAGCCCGTCGTCCTCCCATTGCCGATGCCGGCAGCCGACGAGCTGCAGGTGCTGACTGAACTGGCGGAGGTGCGACAGAGCACTGCGGCGGCCATCGCCTCCGGTCAGCGGCTGGTCTCCATTTTTACGCCCGATCTCGAGCCCGCCGTCTACGACCATCCGCCGGTCATCGAAGTGATCAAGCGCTTTGTGCTCAGCCACAGCTTTGCCAAGGTGCGCGTCCTGCTGCGCGATCACACGCGGCATACAGGCTCAGGGAGTCGCTTCATGTCCATGGCGCGCCGGCTCTCCAGCTATCTGGAGCTGCGCATCCTGGTACCGCAATTTCACCACCTCACGGCTTCCTACTGCATCGCCGACGATCGCGCCATCGTCTATCGCATGCGTTCCGACCAATGGGACGGGATCGCGGCCGTGAACAGCCCGCCCGTCGCCCGCCAGTACCTGCAGGAATTCGACCTCGCCTGGCAGGCCAGCAACGACCTGCAGCACCGGCGCGTGGCACGCATGTAGCCCCGGCGCCTACAATCGCCGCCATGAGAGGGGCGAAACAGGCGCGCGTGGTGATCGGCATGTCCGGCGGGGTGGATTCCGCCGTCGCGGCACTGCTGCTGCGCGAATCCGGCCATGAAGTGCACGGCCTGTTCATGTCCAACTGGGAGGACGAGGACAGCTACTGCACCGGCGCGCAGGACTACCAGGACGCCCGTGCGACCGCCCGCGAACTGGGCATCGTCCTGCACCGGGTCAGCTTTGCCGAGGACTACCGCCGCCAGGTGTTCGCCGAGTTCCTGAGCGAATATCGCCGCGGCCGCACGCCCAATCCGGATGTGCTGTGCAATCGCGAAATCAAGTTCGGCCTCTGCCAGCGCTACGCACGGCGGTTGGGCGCGACCCTGTTTGCGACGGGCCACTACGCGCGGCTCCGCCAGGCGCAATCCGGGCCCGAGCTGCTGCGGGCACTCGATGCATCCAAGGATCAGTCCTATTTCCTCTGCGCGGTGGCACGCCCGCAGTTTGCGCAAGTGCGCTTCCCGCTCGGCGAGCTGGTGAAATCGGAAGTGCGCGAACGGGCGCGGCGCGCCGGCCTGCCGGTCTTCGAAAAGCCCGACAGCACCGGAATCTGCTTCATCGGTGAACGTCCGTTCGCGGAATTCCTGGCGCGCTACATCGCACCGACCCCCGGTCCGATCGAAACCGGCTCGGGCCGGCGACTCGGCACGCATCGGGGCCTGCCCTTCTACACCCTCGGGCAGCGCGGCGGCCTGGAAATCGGCGGGGTCAGCGGCGGCAGCGGGGATCCCTGGTACGTGGCCCGCAAGGATCTCGCCCGCAACGCCCTCGTCGTCGTCCAGGCGCACGAGCGTGGCGGGGTCACCGCCACGGCACTGCGCACCGGCACGATCAACTGGCTCGACACGCCGCCAGAACAGCATATCGCGGTCGCCGTCAAGACTCGTTACCGCCAGGCGGACCAGGCCGCTACCGTCGAGCCGCGGCCGGATGGATCAGCGCTGATCCGCTTCGATACGCCGCAGTGGGCGCTGACTCCCGGGCAGACCGCGGCGCTCTATTGCGGGGAACGCTGCCTGGGCGGCGGCGTCATTGAAGAGACTCTATAATGTCCCGGTGATGCCGGGCAGGCAGCGCGCCGCGTCACGGAGGAATTATGAGCGACAGCTTCAAGACCCGCGCCACCCTGAGCTGCGGCGGCAAGGATTACCAGATCTTCAATGTCGCCTCCCTGGGTGCGGCGCGCGTGCAGCGCCTGCCCTATTCCCTGAAGATACTGCTGGAGAACCTGCTGCGTTTCGAGGATGGCGTCAACGTGACGCGCGCGGACATCGAGGCGGTGCTGAACTGGAACCCGCAGGCGCCGCCCGCGCACGAGATATCGTTCACGCCCGCGCGCGTAATCATGCAGGACTTCACCGGCGTGCCCTGCGTGGTCGATCTGGCCGCGATGCGCGAGGCCATCACGCGCCTGGGAGGCGATGCGGAGAAGGTCAACCCGCTGGCACCGGCGGAGCTGGTCATCGATCACTCGGTGCAGGTCGACGCGTATGGCACGGCGCAGTCCCTCGCCGAGAACAATCGCATCGAATTCGAGCGCAACGGCGAACGTTACGCATTCCTGCGCTGGGGCCAGACCGCATTCCGCAATTTCAAGGTGGTGCCGCCGAATACCGGAATCGTGCACCAGGTGAATCTGGAATTCCTGGGCCGCGTGGTCTTCGACAGCGCCGTGGGTGAGCGGCACCAGGCCTACCCTGACACCGTCGTCGGCACTGATTCGCACACCACCATGATCAATGGACTGGGCGTGCTCGGCTGGGGCGTGGGCGGAATCGAGGCCGAGGCGGCGATGCTCGGGCAACCGGTCACGATGCTGATTCCGCAGGTGATCGGCTTTCGGCTCAAGGGGAGTCTCCCGGCGGGCGCCACCGCCACCGACCTGGTGCTGACCGTGACCGAAACGCTGCGCAAGCAGGGCGTGGTGGACAAGTTCGTGGAATTCTTCGGTGACGGCCTCGCCAACCTGCCCCTGGCTGATCGAGCCACGATCGGTAACATGTCGCCGGAATTCGGCAGCACCTGCGCGATATTCCCGATCGACGAGGAAACGATCCGCTATCTGCAGCTCTCCGGCCGTCCGCCCGAGCAGATTGCGCTGGTCGAGGCCTACGCCCGGACCACGGGCCTGTGGCGCGTCGATGGCGCCGCGGACGCCGACTACACTGCCGTGCTGGAGCTGGACCTCGGCACGGTGGAGCCGAGCCTGGCCGGGCCGAGCCGGCCGCAGGATCGCGTGCCGCTGCGCGTAGCCAAGAGCAGCTACCAGGCGCACCAGAAAAAAATGGCCGAGGAGCGCGGCAGGAAGAACCCCGGTGCGACGGGCCAGGCGGCCGTCAGTGTCGATGGCCGGAGTTTCGAGCTCAGCGACGGGGCGGTACTCATCGCGGCGATCACGAGCTGCACCAATACCTCCAACCCGTACGTGATGATCGCCGCCGGACTGCTGGCGCGCAATGCGCGCCGTCGCGGCCTGAATTCCCGGCCCTGGGTCAAGACCAGCCTGGCGCCCGGCTCCCGCGTGGTTTCCGACTACCTCAGTCGCGCCGGATTGCTGACTGAACTCGGCGGCATCGGCTTTGATCTGGTCGGCTACGGCTGCGCCACCTGCATCGGCAATTCCGGTCCGCTCAAGCCCGAGATTGCTGCGGGCGTCCGCAGCGGGGACGTGATCGGCTGTGCGGTCCTGTCGGGCAACCGCAACTTCGACGGCCGCATACATCCGGACGTCAAGATGAATTTCCTGGCCTCCCCGCCACTGGTGGTCGCCTACGCACTCGCCGGGACACTCGACGTTGACCTGAACAATGAACCTCTCGGCAGCGGGAGCGACGGGAAGCCGGTGTTTCTCAAGGACATCTGGCCCAGCGCGCATGAGGTGGCCGACTGTGTAGGCCAGAACATCAACTTCGACATGTTCCGGCGCAGCTATGCCAGTGTCTTCACCGGCGACGAGCGTTGGCAGGCCATCAAGGTGCCAGCGGGCAAGATCTACGCCTGGGATGACAAGTCCACCTACGTCAAGAACCCGCCCTACTTCGAGGGCATGACCATGCAGCCGGCGGCCGTGCGCGAGATTCGCGGCGCGCGCGCACTGGCCCTGCTGGGCGATTCCGTGACCACGGACCACATCTCCCCTGCGGGCAACATCGCCAAGGCGAGCCCGGCGGCGAAATACCTGATGGCGCAGGGCGTGGCGCCCGTCGATTTCAACCAGTACGGCGCGCGCCGCGGCAATCACGAGGTGATGATGCGCGGCACCTTCGCGAACATCCGCCTGCGCAATCTGCTGTTGCCCGGCACCGAAGGCGGAGTGACGGTGCACATCCCGAGTGGGGAGCAATTGAGCATCTACGACGCCGCCATGCGCTACAAGGCCGAGGGGACGCCGCTCGTCATCCTCGCGGGCAAGGAATACGGCGCCGGTTCATCGCGCGACTGGGCAGCCAAGGGCACCATGCTGCTGGGCGTACGCGCCGTGATCGCCGAGAGCTACGAGCGCATACACCGCTCCAACCTGATCGGGATGGGCGTGCTGCCGCTGCAATTCAAGCCTGGCCAGAACGCCCGGTCGCTGGGCCTGACGGGCAGGGAATCATTCGACATCCAGGGCCTGTCACAGGGCGGGGCTAAATCGGTCACGGTCATCGCGACACCCGATGCCGGCACGCCGTTGCGTTTCGAGCTGCAGGTACGCATCGACACGCCCAAGGAGCGCGAATATTTCCAGCACGGCGGCATCCTGCACTATGTCCTGCGCCAGCTTGCCGTGAGCGGAAAGGCGGCCTGAAGCCGGCTGATGCGGCATGGAAGAGCGCAATCTCGCGATCTTTGACCTGGACGGCACCATTACGCGCCGTGACACGCTGCTGCCGTTCATTGCGGGTTTCCTCTGGCGCCACCCCTGGCGGCTGTGGCGCTGGGTTCCCTGCCTCGGACCACTGCTGCGCTACGCGACAGGCCAGCGCGACCGCGGCGCGCTCAAGTCCAGCGTCATTCAGCTGACGCTGGGCGGGGTGGCCAACGCGCAGCTCGCCTCGTGGGCGGTGCACTTTACGCGCCGCCTGCTGCAAACCGGCCTGTACGCCGAGGCGATGGAATGCATCGCCGCGCACCAGCGCAGCCACGATCACCTGGTGCTGCTCTCCGCCAGCCCGAACCTCTATGCACCGGAGATCGCCCAGGCACTGCGGTTCGATGCCTGCATCTGCACCGAAGTGCGCTGGCGGAGCGACGATCGCCTCGATGGCGCGCTCAGTTCGGCCAATCGGCGCGGTGCGGAGAAAGCCCGCTGCGTTGGCGAGCTGCTGGCCGAGCACCAGCCGCTCCTCAGTTACGCCTACGGCAACAGCCCGGCGGATCTCGAGCACCTGCAGATGGTCAGTGCCGGCACCTACGTCAACGGATCATCCGCGGAGCTGGCCTACCTGCCCAACGTCCGCGCCGTGCGCTGGTGGCGCCCCGGCTCGGCCATGAGCGCGGTCTGAGCGGCTGCTGCCACCGTAACCTTTGCAGCGCCCGCGACGAATTAGAATCAGCGCTGGTGCGCCTCCCGCGCCCGCGACGCCACAGGTGAAATGCATGCCCCGACTCGAATTGCCCCGCACACGGCCCTCCGAGATTACCGCGGAACGGTATTTCCACATGCGGCGCGACCTGCTCACCACCGCTCTCGGGATCGCAACCGCGGCCGCCATTCCCGCCGCGCGTGCGACGACACCCTCTCCGGCGGGCGCACCCCTGACGTACTCGAGAAATGCGAAGTATTCCGTGACCGACAAGCCCAACAGCTTCGAAGAGATCACCAACTACAACAATTTCTACGAGTTCGGTACCGACAAGTCCGACCCGGCCGCGAACGCCGGTTCCTTGCGCACCCGCCCCTGGAGCGTGACGATCGCCGGCGAGGCGGCGAAGACCGGGACATTCACGATCGAGGACATCCTCAGCCCCCACCCGCTCGAGGAACGCATTTACCGCCACCGTTGCGTCGAGGCCTGGTCAATGGTCATTCCCTGGGTCGGATTTCCACTCGGCGATCTGTTGCGGCGATTCCAGCCCACTTCACGCGCCAAATATGTGCAGTTCACGACGCTCCTCGATCCCAAGCAGATGCCGGGCCAACGAAGCAGGGTGCTCGATTGGCCCTACGTCGAGGCACTGCGGATCGATGAGGCCATGCACCCGCTGGCCTTCGTGGTGGTGGGCGTCTACGGACGCGCGCTGCCGAACCAGAACGGCGCGCCGCTGCGCGTGCACCTGCCGTGGAAGTACGGCTTCAAGAGCGCCAAGTCGATCGTTCAAATCCGATTCACCGAACGTCAGCCCGCCAATACCTGGGCGATATCCGCGCCTAACGAGTACGGCTTCTATGCGAACGTGAACCCCCAGGTCGATCATCCGCGGTGGAGCCAGGCGACCGAGCGGCACATTGGGGGCGGCTTTTTCGCCGCGCGACAGCCGACCCTGATGTTCAACGGCTATGCGGACCAGGTTGCGAGCCTATACCAGGGTCTGGATCTGCGCCGGAATTTCTAGCCGCGTGGCCAGCACCATCGAGCGGCGTTACCGCTACGCCTACAAGCCCGCACTCTTCCTCGCCTGCCTGGTACCACTGGCCTGGGCGGTGTGCGGCGTGCTGGGGCTCCCGGTACCTACCCTGGGCGCGGACCCGGTGCGCAAGGTGCTGGGGATCTTCGGCCACTCGGCGCTCAACCTGTTGCTGATCACACTGTGTGTCACACCGCTGCGGCACATCTCCGGGAATTCAAACCTGCTGCGGCTCCGCCGCATGCTCGGGGTGTTTGCTTTCAGCTACGCGCTGCTGCACTTCCTGACCTACATCGGCCCGTTCCAGGGGTTCAGCTGGAGCGCTATCGTCAAGGATCTGGTCAAACGGCCCTACATCACCGTCGGCTTTTCGGCGCTGCTGCTGCTGACGCCGCTCGCGATCACTTCCACCAACGCCATGATGCGGCGGCTCAAGCGCCGCTGGCAGAGCCTGCACCGCCTGATCTACGCGATTGCCATCCTCGGGGTCTGGCATTACTGGTGGCAGGTCAAGAAGGACATCCGCGAACCGCTGCTCTACGCGGTCATCCTCGCGCTGCTGCTGGGCTGGCGCCTGTGGCGCCGGCAGCGCAAGGCTACATCGATGTCCGCGCTTCCCAGAGCTCCGGAAACAACCTGAGGCGCAACGCCTTGGCCAGGTAGGACACGCCGGCGGTTCCGCCCGTGCCCGGCTTGTAGCCGATGATGCGCTCGACGGTCTTCATGTGCTGAAAGCGCCACAGCTGGAAGCGATGATCGAGATCGACCAGCCGCTCCGCCAGCTCGTACAGATCCCAGTCCTTTGCGGCGTTGTGGTACACGCCCAGCCACACGCCCGTCACCGGCTTGCTGGCTTCGTAGGGCATGGAAAAATCGCGCTGCAGTGCGCCCTGGGGCACGCCATATCCCCGGCGTGACAACAGCCGCAGCACCTCATCATAGAGACTGGGCGCAGCCAGGGCCCGCTCAAGCTCGGCATGGGCCTGCGGGTCGCTGCGATACACCTCGATCACCGCGCCATTCTTGTTGCCGAGCAGGAACTCGATCAGCCGGTACTGCTTCGACTGGAAACCGGATGAACGCCCGAGCGCATTGCGGAACGCCGAATAATCAAACGGCGTCATCGTCGACAGCACCTCCCAGACGGCGAGCAGCTGCACCTGCACGCTGCCGATGCGACTGAGCATCTTGAAGGAGGGATCCAGATCGTCGCGCCTGACACATTCCATGACGCTGACCAGCTCATGTCGCAGCAGACGCATCCACAGTTCGGACACCTGGTGAACGATGATGAACAGCATCTCGCTGTGTTCCGCCGTCAGCGGCCGCTGCGCGCCCAGCAGCAGATCCAGGCGCAGGTAATCGCCGTAGGACTGGGAATCGCCCAGATTCCAGTGCACCGGCTCATCGCTCAGATCGACACTGGTGAGGTGCTCGGCAGGGGGTTGCTTGTGATCCAAACCCTAGTCCTCCACAACGCGCGTGCCGCGGGTGCGCAGCGCCCCCAGCAACCAGGCGGGCACCTGGGTCCAGCCGCGCGCCAGTTCACGATCGAATTCACGCCATTGCGGCTCGTAATGCCCGACCAGCTCCCAGAAGCGTGGCCCGTGATTCATGTGCCTGAGATGGGCGAGCTCGTGCACCATCAGGTACTGCAGCACCGCCGGTCGCTGAAACAGCAGGCACAGGTTCAGGCTGATGGTGCCGCGAGTTGAGCAGCTGCCCCAACGCGTGCGCTGGCTGCGAATCTGCAGGCGGCGGCAGGCGCAGCCGAGGCGCGCGGCCAGCGCCGCCAGCCGCGGGGCGAAGGCAGCCCGGGCGTGCGCGCCCAGCCAGGCGAGTAGGGCAGTGCGCAGGGCATTGCCGTCAGCCCCCGTGGCGAGCTCCAGCACGCCGCCGCCACTGCACGGCGCGAGTTCACGCAGCAGCCGGCCTCCCACCGTCGCATCAGCCAGCCCTGCGCGAGCGATCGGCGCAGGCCCTCGGACGGGTTGGCAGTGCCAGGTCTCGCCGATGGCTTTCAGCTCCAGCCGGTCGGGCGGGAATTCATGGGGGAGGAGCGAGGCGCGGCGGCGCTGCCGCGCGATCCAGTCCTGGTGGCGCGCCACGAAGCTCTGCACCTCATGCGGCCGGGTGCGCTCCGGGACGACGACTTCCACCGCACCGTCGTGGAAAACGCGCACCGCCAGGCGTCGCGCGCGCGCGCTGCGGCGCACGCGCCACTCCGCTTCTGCGCTGCGCCCGTTCCACAGCGGCAACTGCTGCCCTGCTGCCGTATTCATGCGCGGCCATCATATCAGGGGGACCTGCCCGGCAAGCGCTAGTAGACTGGCGCATCCATGGATCTCGTCGATATAGGCATCAATCTGGCGCACGACAGCTACGCCGGCGACCGCGCCGCGGTGATCGCACGTGCCACGGCGGCTGGCGTCACACAGTTGATCGTGACCGGAGCGACGCTGGCCTCCAGCCGCGCCGCGCTCGAGCTGGCGCGGGCGCATCCCGGCCAGCTGTTTGCCACCGCCGGCGTCCATCCGCATCAGGCCGGCGAGCTCACGGCGGCCGAATTGCCGCAGCTGCGGGCACTGCTCGGTGAACCCGGCGTCGTCGCGGCCGGCGAGTGCGGGCTCGATTACTTCCGCAATTATTCACCGCCACCGGCGCAGCGTCACGCCTTTGCCGCGCAACTGGCGCTGGCTGCGGAACTCGGCAAACCCCTGTTCCTCCACCAGCGCGACGCCCATCAGGATTTCACCGCCGCACTGCGCGAACACGCCGGCACACTGCGCGGCGTTGCACACTGTTTTACCGGCGGGG
>DASWFL010000316.1:0-11013 GCA_036394255.1 Steroidobacteraceae bacterium | reverse complement strand
CGCCTTCGTGAGCCAGTCGCAGTTCCAGCTCATCGAGACCCTGGCGCACCGCCTGGCCCTGCTGCTGCTGGCCGAATTCCCGCTCGCCTGGGTCAGGGTCAGCCTGAGCAAGCCCGGCGCGATTCGCCATTCACGTGACGTCGGGGTCAGCATCGAGCGGCGCCGAGCCGATCTCGTGCCAGCCGGATAGGGTTGGCCATGCCCAGGGTCTACGTCGCCATCGGCGGCAACATCGAGCCGGAGCGCTGCTTCGTGCTCGCGGCGCGCGCGCTGCACCGCCGCTTCCCGGGCATTGTTTTCTCCGCCTGCTACCGCAATCCCGCCTTCGGATTCAAGGGCGCGGATTTCCTCAACGCGGTGGCGGGTTTTGACAGCAACGCGAGCGTGGAGCAGATCCTCGCGGAACTGCACGCGATCGAAGTTCAGTGCGGCCGGCGGCGCGAGGATCCGAAATGGGCCCCGCGGGCCATGGACATCGACCTGCTGCTCTACGGGGGCACGGTGGCCGAGACAGCGGCATACCGCCTGCCGCGGCCGGATCTGCTGCGCCGCTCCTACATGCTCGCGCCGCTGGCACAGATCGCCCCGGAACTGCAGCATCCGCTCACTGGCCGCACCATGGCCGATCACTGGCAGGAGTTGGCGCGTGAACCCCACCGGCTCGAGCCGCTGGGTCTCGATCTGAACGTCCTAGGCGGTGCGCAGGCTCCGGCCGCCGTCGACGGCGAGAATCTGCCCGGTGACGTAGGGCGCCGCAGTAGCGAAGAAAACCACGGCCGCGGCGATGTCGGCCGGTGATCCGGCCCGCTGCAGCAGCGTCCGGCTGATGATCTCCTGCCGCTGAGCCTCGTCCATGCCGGCTTCCGGCCACAGCACCGGCCCGGGCGCGATCGCGTTGACGCGCACTTCGGGTGCGAGTTCGCGCGCCAGGGCGCGCGTGAGGTGGATGAGCGCCGCCTTGGAGGTCGAGTAGACGAGATACCCGGGCAGGGCGCGCATGCCGTGGATATCGACGATGTTGAGGACCAGGCCGCGTGCCCGCCGCAATGCCGCGCTCGCCGCCTGCGTCAGGAATAGCGGCGCCTGCAGATTCGTGCCCATCAGTTCCGTCCACTGCGCCTGGGTCACCGTCGGCCACGGGGTCGGATAAAAGCTCGCCGCGTTGTTGACCAGCAGCTGCAGGCCGCCGAAGCGCTCGAGCACCTCGGCGATCAGCCGCGGCGCGGCGTCGGGCTGGCGCAAATCAGCCGTGAACACGGCGGCGGAGCCGCTGCGCTGCATCTCGAGTTCCGCGGCCAGCGCCTGCGCCTCGGCGCGCGAGCGGTGGCAGTGAATGGCGACTCCTGCACCGGCGGCGTGCAGATGCCTTACGATTTCGGCGCCGACGCGCCGTGCGCCGCCGGTGACCAGGGCGGTCTGGCCCTCGAGCGCGCGCGGGGTGGTTTCCATCGGGTTAGCTTATGACGCGCACGCCGGAATTCACAATGCCAGCCCTCGATGCCGCGCAACGCGCGCAGAGCGAGGCCATGCTCGCGAGCCTGCGTGCGCGCATCGCGGCGCGTGGCGGGTGGATTCCCTTCGATGAGTATCTGGAGCAGCTGCTCTACGCTCCGGGCCTGGGCTACTACAGTGCCGGCGCGGCCAAGATCGGCGCGGCTGGAGACTTCACGACGGCGCCGGAACTGTCCGGATTGTTCGGCGCCTGCATCGCGCGGCAGTGCGCCCCGCTCCTGCGCGGCGGCGGAGACCTGCTCGAACTCGGCGCCGGGAGCGGTGCGCTCGCCGAGGTGCTGCTCACGCGCCTCGCGGCCCTGGAGGCCTTGCCCGATCACTACGCCATCCTGGAAACCAGCGCGGATTTGCGGGAGCGGCAACAACAGCGGCTGGCGCGCTTGCCGCCGGCGCTGCACGCGCGCCTGCGGTGGCTCGACCGGCTGCCGGCTTCCGGCCTGGGCGGGGTCATCCTCGCCAATGAAGTGGCCGACGCCCTGCCATTCCAGTGTTTTGCGGTGAGGGCGGAGGGCTACACCGAGCGCGGCGTGGCCCTCGATGCGCTGGGCGGGCTGTGCTGGGCGGAGCGGCCGGCCAGCGTGGCGCTGGGTTCCGAGCTCGCGCGGCTGTCCGCCGCGCTCCCGCAACCGCTCTCCCCCGGCTACCGCTCCGAGCTGTGCCTGCGCCTCGGGCCCTGGATCGGCAGCCTGGCCGCGACGCTTCGGTGGGGCTGGCTGCTGCTGTTCGATTATGGCCTGGGTCAGGCGGAGCTCTACCACCCACAGCGCACAAGCGGGACGCTGCGCTGTCACTACCGCCAGCGCGCGCACGATGATCCCTTCCTGCACCCAGGGCTGCAGGACGTCACGGCCTGGGTGGACTTCACGCGCCTGGCCGGGGCCGCCATCGACGCGGGACTGGCGCTGGAGGGCTATTGCACACAGGCCGCCTTCCTGCTCGGCGCCGGCATCGACGCCGAACTCGAGTCCGCCCGCTCCGCGCTGGAGCGCGCGCAACTGGCGAGCGAAGCGCGCCAGCTCCTGATGCCCGAAGAAATGGGTGAAGTGTTCAAGGCGATGGCCCTGAGCCGGGGCGCGCCCGATCCGCCCGACGCCTTTCGCATCCAGGACCTGCGGCGCTCGCTCTAAGGCCCGGCGGCCAGGGCCGCCAGGCGCCGCGTGCGCAGCAATGCGGCAATCTCCTCGCCGCGGTGGGCCTGCAGTTCGGCCTCGCTGAGCTGCACGGCGGCCGCGGCGGAGCGTGCGGCGTTCACACGCTCGGCAAACTGCTTCGCTCCGGTGCCGCTTTGACTTTCGGCCCTGGCCCGGGCGTCGAGCACGGCGAGCCACTGGGTGAAACGCTCCGGGCGGCGAATGGCATCGGCCTGTTCAAGCAGACCCAGCAGCCATTTGGGGTCGGCCGCGGCCTGCTCGGGCGGCCCGCTGCCGCTGCGTAGATAGGCGCCCAGGCGCGCGGCGAGCAGCGCCAGCTGTCGATGTTCGGTCGGCGTGCGCAGCCGCGAGCAGATCGCCTCGATGTCGGAAACCGGCAGGCCAGCCAGCAGCGCAGCCCAGCGCAGCGGCGTCGCCCCGGCGTCCTCGACACCCCCTGCGGCGCAGGCCAGCGCCGCCAGCGCCTCGGCCAGCTTGGCAGTCTGCACCAGCTCGGGCAGGATCAGCGCCAGGGCGCCGCAGTCGCGCAGCACTTCGAAGGCGCGCTCCGGATGGGCGGTCCCCAGTGCCAGCTCCAGCTCGCGCCACACGCGCTCGCTCACCAGCGCGTTCGCTTCACCGGCGCTGACCATGGCGCGCATCAGGGCCAGAGTCTCCGGCGCCACCTCGAAACCAAGCCCGGCGAAACGCGCGGCAAAGCGCGCGACGCGCAGGATGCGCACCGGATCCTCGGCGAAGGCAGCCGACACGTGGCGCAGCACCCGGGCGCGCAGATCCGCCTGGCCACCGAAGGGGTCGATGAGCCGGCCGTCGGCGTCACGGGCCATGGCATTGATCGTCAGGTCGCGGCGGCGCAGGTCCTGCTCGAGCGTGACGGCGGGGGATGATTCGACGGCGAAGCCGCGGTATCCCGGGGCGATCTTGCGCTCGAGCCGCGCCAGCGCATATTCCTCGTGACTGTCGGGATGCAGGTACACCGGAAAATCCTGGCCCACGGCGCGATAACCGGCGCGCTCCAGTTCCGCCGGCGTCGCCCCCACGACCACCCAGTCGCGTTCCCCGACCGCGCGGCCCAGCAGTTCATCCCGGACTGCGCCACCCACAAGGTACACTTGCATTCGCGCATGTTAACCGAGCGTGGTGCCAGATCGACTTGCTCTCGTGCCGGGGCGCTGTTGCTGATGAGTAGCCTCAGTCTTTCGGGTTGCAGTGCCGGGTACCTGTTGCAGGCGGCCCACGGGCAGTGGCAGCTGTTGCGGGCCCGCCAGCCGATCCAGCGCGTGATCGCCAGCGAGGCTACCGATCCCGGCCTGCGCGCGCGGCTGGAGCTGGTGCGCGCGGCGCGCGATTTCGCCAGCCGCGAACTCGCGCTTCCGGACAACGCGAGTTATCGCAGCTACAGCGCGCTGCACCGCCCCTATGCGGTCTGGAACGTGGTCGCCACGCCGGAATTCTCGGTCGAACCGCGGCGCTGGTGCTTTCCGGTCACCGGCTGCATCGCCTACCGCGGCTATTTTCGCGAGGAACGCGCGTGGCGCTTCGCCTCGGCGCTGGCCGCGCGGGGCGATGACACGCTGGTGGCCGGGGTGAGCGCCTATTCGACGCTCGGCTATTTCGCCGACCCGGTGCTCGACACGATGCTGCAGTACGACGATCTGCAGCTGGTGGGCACGATCTTCCATGAGCTGGCCCACCAGCTGGTCTACGTCCGCGGTGACAGTGAATTCAATGAAGCCTTCGCGATGAGCGTCGAGCGCGAGGGCGTCGCCCGCTGGCTGGCGTCGCAGGCACGGAGCGGCGAGCTGGCGGCCTATCGAATGCGCCTGGACCAGCAGGCGCAGATCCTGAATATCCTGGCTGCGGGGCGCGCCCGCGTCGCCACGCTGTATCGCGAAGCGCCGCCCCTGGCGCAACGGCGGGAGCGCAAGCGGGAACTGCTGGCGTCGATCAGCGCGGAGCTGCGGTCCTACGAGCAGCAGCGCAGGCTGCACAGTGGCTACGACGACTGGCTGGATGCCGGGCTCAACAACGCGCACCTCGCCTCGGTCGCGACTTATTTCGAGTGCCTGCCCGGGTTCGAAACGCTGCTGGCTCAGCAGGGTGGGAATCTGCCCGCCTACTACGAGGCGGTGCGCGCACTGGCCCGGGCGCCGGCATCCCGGCGGCGGGCGCTGTGCGCCCGACCGCCGGAGAGCTGAGGCGCGGTTGGCCGGTGCCGTTCAGTTCACCTCGACGCTGACGCGACGCGGCTCCACGGCGGGCTGCTTCGGGATCACGACCTCGAGTACGCCGTTGGTGTGGCGCGCGCGGATGTCCTCCGCCCGAGCGTTCTCCGGCAGCGAAAACTGCCGCAGGAAATCCCCCGTGATGCGTTCGAGCCGTTCGAAACCCTTGCGATTCTCGCGGGTCTCGAGGCGGCGTGCGCCGCGGATGGTCAGCACGCCCTTGTCGGCCGTGACCTGGATGTCCTTGGCATCGACGCCGGGCAAATCCGCATGCACGGTGTAGCGTTCCGGTTCCTCGTGCACGTCGACCGAGGGGACCCACGTGGCCGCGCCCGAGCCGTTAGCCGTGCCTGTGAAGGCGTCGCCAAAGAGCTGGTCGATCTCACGATGCAACCGGCCCATCAGCTGCCAGGGTTCATAGCGAATAATGTTCATGTTCAGTCCTCCATTGCGATTGCCGCCAGCGCGGCGCCTGCACCTGATGTGTGGCCATCCTTGCGGCTTTCAAGTGCCGCAGGCTGTGCACAAGCTGTGCGGCAGTTGTGGGATTTGAGTGAACACCACATCTTGATATTCCGGCGTCGCGGCGCGGGCGCCGCCATAGGCATTTTTCTGTGGCCTGATGCGGCTAGGTATTCTGTAAGCTAATGAAATTAAAGGATAAAAACACGTCCCTGCGGGCTCCGGGAACCTTGACCGCGCCGGCGCGCGTGATTAGTCTCACTTCTTCCACCAACTAGATCTTGTGGTGCTGGGGGCTGAAGCGCTGGCCGGTCCGATGGCCGAATTCCGTTGGAAACCACGCGTTCATGCTGTAAAGGGAGCCATCAGAGCAATGAATTCCGTGATCAAGCTCGAGCACAAGGACACCAATACGATCGCCTTCCAGGAGGCGTCGCTCGACATCTGGGACAAGAAATACCGGCTCACCGCGAAGGACGGCGCGCCGATCGATGGATCGATGGACGACACCTACAAGCGTGTCGCGCGCGCGCTGGCGGACGTCGAGCGGCCCGAATTGCGCGAACAATGGTACGAACAATTTCTGTGGGCCCTGCGCCATGGCGCGATTCCGGCGGGCCGCGTCATCAGCAATGCGGGCGCGCTCGAGCACAAGCCGTCCACGTCGACCATCAACTGCACGGTCTCGGGCACGATCCACGACTCGATGAACGACATCCTCGGCAAGGTGCACGAGGCGGGCCTCACGCTCAAGGCCGGCTGCGGGATCGGCTACGAATTCTCGACACTGCGGCCGCGCGGCGCTTACGTTTCCGGCGCGGGCGCCTATACCTCCGGTCCGCTGTCGTTCATGGATATCTACGACAAGATGTGCTTCACGGTGTCCTCGGCCGGCGGGCGCCGCGGCGCGCAGATGGGCACCTTCGATGTGGGCCATCCGGATGCGATGGACTTCATCCGCGCCAAGCGCGAGAACGGGCGCCTGCGGCAGTTCAATCTCTCGCTGCTGATCACCGATGAATTCATGCAGGCGGTGCGCGAAGACAAGGAATGGCGCCTGGCGTTTCCGCTGCGCCGGAGCGAATACGAGGCCGAACGTCCGGACCTGACCGACCCCGAGACTTTCGTGTGGCGCGAATGGCCGGCGCACGAGGGCTACGTCGTCGACGAGGCGGGCCTCGTGGCCTGCCGCATCTACAAGAAGCTGCCGGCGCGGCGCATGTGGGACGTGATCATGTCCTCCACCTACGATTTCGCGGAGCCGGGCTTCATCCTCATCGACCGCGTCAACGAGATGAACAACAACTGGTGGTGCGAAAATATCCGCGCCACGAATCCCTGTGGCGAACAGCCGCTTCCGCCCTACGGTTCCTGCCTGCTCGGATCGGTGAACCTGACGCGCTTCGTGCGCGAACCGTTCACGGCGCAGGCGCACTTCGACTGGGCCGAATATCGCGAGGTGGTGCGCGTGTTCACGCGCGCCCTCGACAATGTGGTCGAGATCAACGGCCTGCCGCTCGACCCGCAGCGCCAGGAGATCCTGCGCAAGCGCCGCCACGGCATGGGCTTCCTGGGGCTGGGCTCCACCATCACGCTGCTGGGCATGAAGTACGGCTCGCCCGGGTCGGTGCAGTTCACCGAGGACGTGTCGCGGGAGATGGCGCTCGCGGGCTGGGAGGCGGGGCTCGAACTGGCGCGCGAAAAGGGTCCAGCTCCGATCATGAACGAGGAATTCACGGTCACGCCGGAGATGCTGCGCAAGCGACCGGAGCTCGGACGCGACGGCTGGAAGGCAGGAGCAAAGATTCCCGGACGCCTCCTGCATTCACGCTACAGCCGCTACATGCAGGCCGTCGCCAGCGTGGCGCCGCAGCTGGTCGAGCAGCTCGCGCAGGTGGGGGCGCGCTTCACGCACCACAGCTCGATCGCGCCGACCGGCACGATCTCGCTGTCGCTGGCCAACAATGCCAGCAACGGCATCGAGCCCTCGTTCGCGCACCATTATTTCCGCAATGTGATCCGTGCCGGCCGCAAGACCAAGGAGAAGGTGGACGTGTTCTCCTTCGAGCTGCTGGCCTACCGCGAACTGGTGAATGCGCGCGCGCTGCCCGGTTCCACCAACAGCGCCGAGGCGCTGCCGGACTACTTCACCACCACCGATGATGTCACGCCGCGCATGCACGTCGATATCCAGGCGGCCTCGCAGAAATGGATCGATTCCTCGATCTCCAAGACCGCGAACGTGCCCACGGATTTTCCCTACGAGCAGTTCAAGAACATCTACCGCTACGCGCACGAGCAGGGCCTGAAGGGCTGCACGACGTTCCGCTTCAACCCGGAAGCGTTCCAGGGGGTACTGGTCAAGGAGCAGGACCTGAAGAACACCACCTACGTGTTCACGCTCGAGGACGGCACCGAACTGGAGGTGCGCGGCGATGAGCAGGTGGAATACGACGGCGAGCAGCACAGCGCCGCCAATCTCTTCGATGCCCTGAAAGAAGGCTATTACGGGAAACTGTGAGCATGACCACACATATCGGAAAGAAGATCGTCAAGTACCGGGTGCGCAGGCCCGAGGATGCGGAGCTGCTCGCGGCCAAGGTCGCCGCGGAAGCGGACATGAGCACTGCGCGCGACGGCCGCCGGGCCAAGGTGATCAGGCTGACCGAGGAAGTGCAGCGCCCGGAGGTGCTGATCGGTTCGACCTACAAGATCAAGACCCCGGTGTCCGATCACGCCATGTACGTGACCATCAACGACATTCTGCTCAACGAGGACACCGATCACGAGCAGCGCCGGCCGTTCGAGATCTTCATCAACTCGAAGAATCTCGATCATTTCCAGTGGATCGTGGCCCTCACGCGCATCATTTCTGCGGTGTTCCGCAAGGGTGGCGACGTCACCTTCATGGTCGATGAGCTCAAGGCGGTGTTCGACCCGCGCGGCGGCTACTGGCAGCCGGGCGGGAAGTTCATGCCCTCCATCATTGCCGAGCTCGGCTACGTCATCGAAAAGCACCTGCAGACGATCGGCCTGCTGCGCAAGCCCGAGCTCGACGTACACCAGAAGAAGCTCATCGACGAAAAGCGCGCCGAGTACGAGGCGCGCAAGAAGCAGCAGGACGCCTTTGCAAAATCGCACTTTCCGGAGGGCGCGCAGCTGTGCAGCAAGTGCAGTACGGCGGCGGTGGTCATGATGGACGGGTGCATGACCTGCCTCAATTGCGGCGATTCGAAATGCGGCTGATCGGCCACGCTCAACCTACCGGCTGATCGCGCCAGCGCCTCCCCAGGCGCGGCGTTTAACGGGAAGCGCGCTTGAGCGGCGGCTTCCCGATTTTTGTAATATCCCGGCCCACCATGCGAACCCGCCTCCTCATTGTGCTGCTGCTGCTTCCGCTGGCGGGCCTGGCCGCGCCGCCCGTTATACCGGAGCCCGCTGAGCTCGAGCCCGACGTGCAGTTCTGGGTGCGCGTCTACAGCGAAATCACCACCAATGAGGGCTACATCCACGACCAGTGGAATCTGGCGATCATCTACCAGACCCTGCACTTCGGCGCGGAGCTGGCGCCCTCGGCGCGCGAGAAACTGGTCGACGCGGCACGCGAGCACTACCGGACGATACTGCGGCGACTCGGCCACGGCGGCGCACCGCAGGACGAGGACGAGCAGCGCGTACGCGGGCTGTGGGGCGAGGCACCGGCCGCGCGGCTGCTGCAGGCCGCCGACGATGTGCGCTTCCAGCTCGGGCAGTCCGACCGCTTCCGCGCCGGTCTGGTGCGCGCGGGCGCCTGGGAGGAACACATCGCGCGGACCTTGTCCGCACAGGGCCTGCCCGCGGAGATCGCGGTGCTACCGCACGTCGAGTCCTCCTTCCAGCCGGACGCCATGTCCAAGGCGGGCGCTGCCGGGCTGTGGCAGTTCATCCGCTCGACCGGGCGGCGGTTCCTGCGCATCGATCGTGCGGTCGACGAGCGGCTCGACCCCGATCGGGAGACGGAGGCGGCGGCGCAGCTGCTGGCGCTCAATTACCAGGTGCTGGGCAGCTGGCCGCTGGCGATCACGGCCTACAATCACGGTGCCGCCGGCATGCGGCGGGCGCGTGAGCAGGTCGGGAGCGATGACATCGTGCAGATCGTGCGTCACTACCGCAGCCCCAGCTTCGGCTTTGCCTCGCGCAACTATTACTGCTCGTTCCTGGCCGTGCTCCGCCTCGATCGCGACCCGGAAAAATATTTCGGTCCGCTGGTGCACGACAAGCCGGTCGAAACACGCGAACTGACCGTGTCCGAACCGGTGCGCGTCGATACCCTGCGGCACATACTCGCCATCGACATCGCGCGGCTGCGCGAGCTCAATCCGGCGTTGCGGGCGGCGGTGTGGAATCTGCAGCAGTTCGTGCCGCGCGGCTACCGCCTGCGCCTCCCGGCGGCGTTGGCCAGCTGGACCACTGAGCTGCTGAGCGCGCGCCTGGCGGGCGCGGAGCCGGGCACGGCCGGCACGACGGGCGCAATACGCGTGGCCAGTGCGACGCCCACGCCCAAGGCGAAGGAAGCGTCGGCCGGCGGACTGCGCGGGCGGACCGTGACGGGCGCCGTGGCGAAGGCGGCGTCCAACGGACCGAGCCGGCGCGGCGTGCGCAGCGCGGCCGAGGTCGCCGCGGAACTCGCCAGCTACGTGGTGCGCGGCGGCGATACGCTGGCCGCGATAGCGGTGCGGACCGGCGTGGATGCGGAATTGCTGATGCGCGCGAATGGCCTGCGCGACAGCGATCACATCTACGAAGGCGAGCGCCTGACGCTGATCGCCACTTCGACGCGCGCCACGCCCGAGCCCTCGGTCCTGGCGCAGGCCGCGGAGGAGGATCGCCAGGACTACGCCCAGGCGCTGGCGGCGGCGACGGCGGCACGCTCCCAGACCGTGGTCAGCGCCGGGCAGGCGCAGGGCCCCGCATTGCTCGCCGACGCGGAAGCACCGCCTTCCGCCGACCCGATCGACTACAGCGTCGACGCCGACAGCCGCCTGACCGTGGTGGCCGCCGAAACGATCGGCCATTATGCGGACTGGCTGGGTGTGTCGACGGCGAGCCTGCGCGGGCTGAATCGCATGCGCGGCCGCAGCGCTGTGCTGATCGGCCGGCGCTTCCGGCTCGAGTTCAGCAGGGTGACGCGCGAGCAGTTCGAGCAGCGGCGCCGCAACTACCACCAGCGTCTGCAGAGCGATTACTTCGCGACGCATCACATCGTCGGCACCGACACCTACATCGCGCGGCGCGGCGATTCGCTCTGGAGCGTGACCCAGCGCAGCGCGCTTCCCGTGTGGCTGCTGCAGCAGTACAACCCCGACGTGGATTTCGGCGAGCTGCGGCCCGGTACCCCGATCGTGTTGCCCCGCGTCGAGGACGCTTCCTGAGCGGCGCTGTCCCGCGCGGCTGCGCGGGCGGCATTACGTGGCGGGTTGTGAACCCTGCACGGTCGCAGCATGGGGCTGTGATCCCTATAATCACCGCATGTCCTACCGCATTGTGCCCGCGCTCGCGTTCCTGGCCGCTACCGCCGCTGCGGCTGAACCGGCAACGCTGAGCGTCACCACGGCGTACCAGGCAGGCGTGGCCTCGCTGGCGCCCGAGCCGGACGAGCTGCCGGTGGCCGATCACGCCGTGGT
>DASWFL010000315.1:0-6727 GCA_036394255.1 Steroidobacteraceae bacterium | reverse complement strand
TCCGGGAAGCCCGCGCCGTCCGCCGGTCCGTCGGCCTCACCGATGTGTCGAGCCTGGGAAAGATCGACGTGCAGGGACCCGATGCGGCGCGGTTTCTGGATTTCATCTATGCCAACGGCTTCTCGACGCTGCCGGTAGGACGTGCGCGCTACGGCATCATGCTGCGCGAGGACGGGATGCTGCTCGATGACGGCACGGGCTCACGCCTCGGGCCTGAGCACTTCCTGATCACCACCACCACGGCCAACAGCACGGCTGTGCTCGAGCATATGGAATTCCAGCTGCAGGCGGTGTGTCCGCACCTCGATGTGCTGCTCTGTGACGTGGCCGATCAGTGGGCGCAGTTCGCCCTGGCCGGTCCGCGCTCGCGCTAGGTCGTGGCCGCGGTCGTATCGGATCTGGACCTGTCCAGCGAGGCCTTTCCCTTCATGGCGGCCGCGCCAGCCACGCTGGCCGGCGTACCGGGACGTGTATTCCGCATCTCCTTTTCGGGCGAACTGGCCTTCGAACTCGCGGTCCCAGCCACCCACGCCCTTAGGGTCTGGACGGCCCTGCTCGCGGGGGGTAAGGCCTTTGGCATCGTGCCCTATGGCCTCGATGCCCTGAACACCCTGCGCATCGAGAAGGGGCACGTGACCGGGGCGGAGCTCAACGGCAACACGACCGCCGACGATCTGGGGATGCAGCGCATGCTCAAAGCCGACGGCGATTTTGTCGGCCGGATGCTCGCGCAACGTCCGGGGCTGCGCTCACCCGAGCGATTGCAGCTCGTCGGCGTGCGGCCCATCGCCCGTAATCAGCGCCTGCGCAACGGTGCGCAGTTGATCGCCCCCGCTGCGGGCGCGAGCAGCCTGGGATACATCACCTCCTCCACCCCCTCGGTCGAACTCGAGGGCTGGGTGGGCCTCGCGCTCCTCGCCGGTGGCCGGGCACGGACCGGTCAGCGACTCATCGCCGCATCGCCCATCCATGACGAGAGCACGGAGGTCGAGATCCTGAGCCCACACCTGATCGATCCGGGCAATGCACGTGTCCGCAGCTGATCCTCACGGATCTTTGCGCCATCCGGCCCTCGTGCGTGGCGGCCGCTGTCCGGTGGACCTCATCGAGATCGCCGCCCTGCGCGATCGCGCCGCCGCGTTGGAAGCACTCACCGCGCGGCGCGGCTGGCGACTGCCCGCGCTGGGACGGAACCTCGCTGCCCCGGGACAGATCGCGATCTGCGTGCGGCCCGGGCGCTGGCTGCTGGCAAGCGCGCCCGCGGCGCCGGGGGTGCGAGTGGCCGCCTGGGAACAGGAGTGCGTCGGTGTTGCTGCAGCCGTGGACCTCTCCTCTGGCCTGGCGGCCCTGTGGCTCGATGGCCCCGCGTGGCGTGAGGTCCTGGCGCGTGGCTGCCGGCTGGATCTGCATGCCAGCGTGTTTCCGTCCGGCCACGCTGCCGCGACGATCATGGCGCAGGTCGCGTTGATCCTCGTCGCGTTATCATCGGGTGTGCTGCTGCTGACCCCCTCAACGACCGCCCGTCATTTTTCCGAATGGCTGGCGCATGCCGCTGCGCCTTTTCAATATGAGGCGCTCGAGGCGCTGTCCTTCGAAAGCCTTGCCGGAACTCAGTCCCGATGAAGTCGAGCGCCAGGGCGGTGGTCATCGGCGGCGGAGTCGTCGGCGCCAGCACGCTCTATCACCTCGCCAAAATCGGCTGGACTGATGTGCTGCTGCTGGAGAAGAGCGAGTTGACCTCGGGTTCGACCTGGCATGCGGCCGGCGGCATGCACACATTCAACGGCGAGGCCAACATCTCGCGGCTGCAGAAATACACGATCGACCTCTATCGCGAGATCGAGGCGCTGTCAGGGCAGTCCTGCGGTCTGCATCCGAACGGCGGACTCATGCTGGCGGCGACCCCGGGCGAACTGGACAGCCTGAAGCTCATCTGTTCCCGCGCCCGATATCTTGGCATGGAAACCGAGATGATCTCGCTGGAACAGGCGCTGCAGTTCAATCCGCTGATCGACCCCCGGCATTTCATCGGTGCGCTCTGGCGGGCCGACGGCGGGCACTGCGACCCGTCGGGGACCACGCACGCCTACGTCAAGGCGGCACGCCTCCTGGGCGCATCGGTCGAACGCCACACGCGCGTCCTGTCGCTGTCACAGCATGCCGACGGGTCCTGGGACGTCGTGACCGACAAGGGTACGGTCCGGGCCGAGCATGTGGTCAATTGCGCCGGGCTGTGGGCGCGCGAGATCGGGCGCATGGTCGGGATCGAGCTGCCCGTGCTGGCGATGGAGCACCACTACCTGATCACCGAGGACATTCCCGAGCTGGTGGGCCGCTCGCGTGAGTTCGTCAACACCACCGACTACGCCGGCGAGATCTACGTGCGCCAGGAGCGTGGCGGGGCGCTGATGGGAACCTACGAACCGCAGGGCGTGATCTGGTCGCCCCTCAAAACGCCGGACGATTTCTCGATGCAGCTGCTGCCCGACGATGTGCCGCGGCTCGCGCCCTACTTCGAACTCGGCTTCCAGCATTTCCCGGCGCTTGGCCGCGTAGGCATCCGCAAGGCCGTCAACGGTCCCTTCACTTTCGCGCCCGACGGCAACCCGCTGGTCGGACCTGTCCGGGGATTGAGAAATTTCTGGGTCGCCTGCGCGGTCATGGCCGGATTCAGCCAGGGCGGGGGCATCGGCCTGGTGCTGTCGCGCTGGATGGCCGAGGAGGATCCCGGGCAGGACATCCTTTCGATGGACGTCGCCCGTTTTGGCGCCTTTGCGACGCCGAAGTACACCTCGATCAAGGTGCCGGAGAATTATTCGCGCCGCTTCCGGCTCGCCTACCCCAACGAGGAACTGCCCGCGGCGCGGCCCGTGCGCCGCTCGCCAATCTACGACCGGTTGAGTGCGGCCGGTGCCGTGATGGGGGCGAACTTCGGGCTCGAGCAGGCCCTGTGGTTCGCACCCGCAGGCGTCGAACCGGTCGAGACGCCGAGCTACCGGCGTTCCGAGGCCTTCCCCTTCGTGCGTGCCGAGTGCCAGGCCGTGCGCGCGGGCGTGGGGCTGTACGAGACGAGCAACTACGGCAAGTACGAGGTGAGCGGCCGTGGTGCGCGGGCCTGGCTCGATCGCATCTTTGCCGGCCGGATTCCGCGCCGTGGACGGCTGGCCCTCGCGCCGCTGCTCAATCCCGCCGGCCGGCTGGTCGGCGATCTGTCGATCGCCTGCCTCGCCGAAGACCGCTTCCTGATCGTGGGTTCGGGCTTCGCCGAGGAATTTCACCTGCGCTGGTTCTGGCAGTGCGCTCCGCCTGCGGATGTGTTCGTCCGCTCCGTGACCTCGACTCTGGCCGGATTCTCGCTCGCAGGCCCGAAGTCCCGGGAACTGCTGGCGCGTCTGGTGAGCGTGGACCTGTCGGCCGCGGCCTTCAGGCTGTTCGCGGTGCAGGAGACGGCCGTCGGCCTGGCGCCCGCCCTGCTCACGCGCGCCGGCTTCACGGGTGAACTGGGCTATGAGATATGGACCACGCCCGATTACTTCGCCACCCTCTACGACGAGCTGTGGGGTGCGGGACGCAGCCTCGGACTGGTGCATTTTGGCGGGCGCGCCCTGTCATCGCTCCGGCTGGAGAAAGCCTACGGCTCCTTCAACAAGGACTTCCGTCCCGATCACACGCCCGCCGAGGCCGGGCTGGAGCGCTTCGTCGATTTCAGCAAGGCGGAATTCATCGGCCGCGCGGCGGCCGTGGCGGAACGTCAGGCCGGCCCGAAGCGACGCTTCGTGGTGATGGAGGTCGAGGACGCGCAGACCGAGGTGATCGGCTACGAATCGATCCTGAAGGATGGCCGCGCGCTCGGCTACGTGACCTCGGGTGCCTACGGCCACTGCATTGGCAAGAGCCTCGCCGCGGGCTACGTGCCAGCGGAAATGGCCGTCGATGGCGAGCGATTCCAGATCGATATCTTCGGCGAACGGCGCGGCGCGATCGTCCGGCGCGATGCGCTCTACGACCCGCAGGGCCTGCGCCTGCGCGCCTGAGCGCGACACGGGCGCGGTAACGCGCTCCCCCGGCATCGAGTCGGCCGCTTCCGCCTGGCCCACATCGCCCTGGAAATGGGCTTTATGAAAAATCCCGGCTAGCCACCCTCGATCACCGATTACCCCGCTGGCGGTAGTCGCGATTACCGGAAAAGCGGTAATCCATTTACCGGATCACTTCGATTTCCGAAATTGCACCCATTGGGTAGCCTGACCTTGTCTGGGTCATAGGCCGGCATGAAATTGAATAACGCAGGATGCCGCGATGACAAATAAACACCGAGCGGTCTGGGTGATCGTTCTGGCCGACGGCGATGGCGACGCCGGCTTTCTCGGCGTACCCGGCGCCAATGCCGAGAGCATTTCTCCGCCGAAGCAATATCGTATGCTCAACGGCGGCGCATCGCTGCTGCAGCTGTTGTTGCACCGGGCCGCAGATCTGGTGCCGCGCGAGCGGATCGTCGTCGTCGTCAACCGGGCCGATCGCCGCTGTTGGGAAGCGCAGTTGTCCGGGTCGAACCCATTGAGTGCCGTTGTTCAGCCGGAACATCGCGGTACCGGTTTCAGCGTGCTATTGCCTCTGCTGGTGATCGCCAGAGTTGATCCAACGGCGATGGTAGTCGTTTTGTCTTCCGAGCATGATGCGCAGGATAACGACGTGCTGGCAGTGGCATTGCGTCACGCGGCCGCGATGGAAGGCACTGGCTGTGACAAGCTCACGATGCTCTGCACCTCAACGACCGCACCCGACCCCGGTCTCGGCTATCTGAACTCCCCCGCCGTTTCCGGGTTCGGGCTGCGGCCCCCAGTCAGCCATATTGAGGAGTCCAGCCGCGAGCTGACGGCCCGCCTACTCCACGCCAACAGTGGCTGGAAGGCGGGCATCTTCAGCGGCTGCCTGCAGGCGATCCTGAATCTGTATCCACGCCATGTGCCCGGCCTGCTCCGCAATCTGCAAGCCGTCGTGAAGTATTGGGCCGATCCGCGGGTGCCCTCTGCCAAGCTTCAGCAGCTGTACGCTCACCATCCCGCCGTCGATTTTTGGCACGATGTGCTCAAATTGCAGCCGGCGCGGGTACATTTCCTGGCCGTCCCCCGCGGTGAACCGGACGCGGGCACGGCTGAAACGGCTGGCCGAAAACATCATGGCGCTGCGCCTGGCCTGGATGCGCTCGCGCCGGCACTTTCCGGTGCCCGTGCGGTCAAAATCCCGTCGGCCCGCACTCTGGCGCTGCCGATCAGCCCGGCGCACGTTTAGCCTGAGTCGTTGCGGGGTCGTCTGCACTCAGAGGTTTTGCGATGGCACGCACAGTTCAAAAACACAAAAAGCGCTCGATGAAGTCCCAGGCGGCGGTCCCGGTGGCGGACACGATGCACTCGCAGGGGCTGGTTGATTCGGATCGCGGCGATGGCAAAGCGTCCGAGGATGAATTGCGTCGGACCATGAACGAGGAAGCCGCCAGCGACCGATCAGCCGGGCCGTCCGGCAGCTCAGGTACCGAGCTGGAAGACTGGCTCGCCGCTAAAAAGGAATTCGATCGCCAGCTGAAGCGGCTCTGAGCCAGCCAGAGCGGCTCGCCGCGTTTCGACCTGGCGCCGTGACCGGGCCGCTACCGGCCCATTACAGGGTGACCAGGCCATGGCGCAGCGCGTAGCGCGTGAGGTCGGCGGCGCTGTGCAATTCGAGTTTACGCAATATATTTCGCCGGTGTGCCTGCACGGTGGCTACCGCGATGCCCATTCGCGCCGCAATCTTCGTGTTGCGATGCCCCTCGGCGATGAGTTTCAGGACTTCCTTTTCCCGGCGCCCCAGAATCGCTGTCTCGGATTGGCCGGAATTCCGCGCGCTCTCGTCCCAGAGTCTCATCACCACGCCGGTGACCTCCGGCGACAGGTAACTCTGGCCGCTGGCCACGGCGCGCAGCGCCTGAATGAGCTCACGACCCGAGGCGGATTTCACGACGTAACCCACGGCGCCCGACCTGATCAGGGCGCGCACGAACTGCCGGTCCGTATAGCCGCTGAGCGCCACAATCTTCAAGTCGGGATAGCGCTGGTGCAGTTCATGCGCGACTTGCTCACCGTTCATCTCCGGCATCGTGATATCGAGTACCAGGATGTCGGGGTTCAACTCCTGCACCCGGGCCAGGCATTCCCTGCCATTGACCGCCTCGCCCACGAGTTCAAATTCCGGCGTGCCGCGCACCAGCTGCCCTATTGCCTCCCTGATGAGCGGGTGATCGTCGGCCAACACAATACGCGCCGGCGTCATCATTTGTGCAGCGGCACTGCGATGGTCGCGACGGTGCCGCGGCCGCGCTCACTGTCCAGGGTGAGCTTGCCACCGATGAATCCGATCCGCTCGCGCAATGTTGCCAGTCCGAGGCCCGCGGCCCCGCGCTCCTGTTCCTCGCTGGGATCGAAACCGACTCCGTTATCGGCAATCTGGACCGTCAAATGTCCGTCCAAGCCGCGCGCCGTGACCCGCACCGTGTCCACCTGCGCGTGGCGGGCGACATTGATCAGCAGTTCGCGCACCGCGCGGTAGACGATCGATGCGCTGACGCCGTCCATGATCTTGGGTACATGATCGTCATTGATGTGCACCTTCATCCGGTAGTTCTTGTGCATCTCCTCGGTCAACCATTCGAGAGCCGGTACCAGGCCGAGCTGCTCCAGTACTGGCGGATTGA
>DASWFL010000314.1:0-2345 GCA_036394255.1 Steroidobacteraceae bacterium | reverse complement strand
CGATGGCAAGGCGCTGGCCGAACCGCGTCCGATCCGGTTCGTGACCGGCCGGCGCAAACTGGCCTGGAACAGGAACGTGGTGGCCATCGGCCTGGCCAGCGGATTCCTCGAGCCCCTGGAGTCCACCAGCATCCACCTGGTGCAGATGGGCATTGCCCACCTGCTGACCTTCTTCCCATCCGCTGGCTTCGAGCCCGCGGACGTAGCCGAGTACAACAGGGTGATGCAGCAGGAATACGAGTGGGTCCGCGACTTCATCATCCTCCACTACAAGGCCACGGAACGCACCGACACGCCGTTCTGGAACTATTGCCGCACCATGGAGGTCCCACCGGCATTGCAGCATCGGATGGAGCTCTTCAGAACGCACGGGCGCGTGTTCCGCGAGGGCAACGAGCTGTTCGCGAAGGTGAGCTGGCTGCAGGTGATGCATGGCCAGCGCATCCGCCCGGCGACGTACCATCCCTTGACAGACTTGCTGAGCGAAGCGGAGATTGCGGCCTATCTGGACGAGGTGGCGGGAGTCATTGCCGCCTGCACCCAGGTCATGCCGAAGCACGCCAGATTTATTGCGGAGAACTGCGCGGCGATTGCACCCTCGGGCGCCCGCAGCTGAGAAATCCGAAAGGAGCACCCATGCGAGTGATTAACTCTGTGTTGACCATCACAGCCTCGGCCCTGCTGGCTGCGCTGAGCGGTTGCGCCACCACGCCGCCGACCTCGGCCATGCTGACCTACAAGAGCGTGCCCGATGCCGCGGAAATCTTCGAGGGCGGCAAGTCGCTCGGTCTGGCCCCTGTGACCCGCACCTACCAGAGCGAGGGCAAGACCGGCAACATGCGCACGCCTGATGTCAAGGCCGTGTGGCCCAGCGGCGCCGAGATCACCTACTACACCTACCTGACGGTCGGCGCGGACCGCGTCGCGACCCTCGAGCGTCCCGCCACCGTGCCGGGGCTGCAGGCCGACCTCGACAACGCCAGGACCGTGGCGGCGACGAGGCAGCAGGAAGCGGATCGGCTCAAGGCGCTGCAGCAGAGCGACATTGCGCGCGCCTCGGCGCGCTGCAAGGCCCAGCAGGCCGGTGACAGCAAAGCCGTGTCCGACGATTGCCGGTAGACCCCGGGGGACTCAGCGGGCGTTGCGCCGGCAGGTGAAGAAGGCGTTGAGCGTGAGCCGGCCGGCGCGCGGGTCCGCACTCAGCGCCTGCGGCGCGCCGATATCCGCCGAGTGGAACTGGCCGCCGTCGTAGTAGATCAGCCTGTTCCAGGCCGCCGGCACCTGGGCTATGCGCTTGAAATAAGGATTGCTGCCGTTCATGTAGCCAGCCTGCAGGCCGTAGCGGTTGCCGAAGTCGGCAGCGCTGAGTCCCTGGCTGTCCGCGACCATGCGGTCGGTCTGCTCGGCGTCCTGGACCGGCCGGTAGAAACTCGTGCCCCCGAATGTCGGGTCGCGGAACAGGTAGAGCACCATGGCGGCGAAGACCACCCGCTCCGGCTCAGTGGCGAGCCGGTCGCGATGGCATTGCCATTGGATGGGATCCAGCTCAGCCGGCGGCACTGTTACCAGCGACATCCGCGCGGCGGCCCCCACTGTGCGCCGCGCCCCGAGACGACTGCGCGCGTACAGCGCGAAATGGTCGGCCACGTGCCGCGTGATCTCCGCGGGCGCATCAAGCACCAGGCCGGGATAGGGGTAGGTGCGCGGCGGACCAAAGGCCTGTGCAGCCGCCCAGTCGATCAGGCCCTCCGGATGGCTTAAAGCGCCGTCGACGACGACGCAGACCTGTTCGCGGTCAATCCGGGAGACGCTGATTTGCGGGTCGGGACTGAAGAACCGGCCCGAACCATCCAGCCACGCAGTCATGCCGGTGCCTTGAGAAGTGAGCGACTCGCCCCGCGCAGTCGCGGCGAATATCATAGCCTCGGCTGGGGAGGAACATGACAAGAATCGCCGCGCTCCTCGTATTGTTCGCCGCCGCCGCCGCCGCCGCCGCCGCTCGCGCGGCCGACGCCGATGCCAATGCCGACGCCGGGGTCGTGGCGCCGTCGATACGCATTGAGCTGCCCACGGCGAGGTTTGCCACCGGTGATGATCCGGCGCGCAGCCAGCCCCGGTTTGACGACAGCGGCTGGAAAGAGCTGTCAACCACCGCCAACTACGAGAAGCAGGGTTTCGCCGGATACGACGGCTGGTCATGGTATCGCATTCATGTGCGCATTCCCTCCTCGCTCAAAAGCACGGTGCGCTGGCAGGAGCGGTTGCGCGTCTATCTGTCGAGCATCGATGACGCCGACGAGACCTTCCTGAACGGCACCCAGATTGGCCAGACCGGGCGCCTGCCC
>DASWFL010000313.1:0-2537 GCA_036394255.1 Steroidobacteraceae bacterium | reverse complement strand
CGGGGTGGCGCAGCGAATCCACCACGTGGGCGCCGATCCCGAGCAACCCCAGCTCGAACACCTGGAACAGCCCGCAGGGACCTGCGCCGATGATGACGACCTCGGTGGTGATGGCCGGCGCGGAGGTATGGGTCAGGATCTGGCTCAAGGCGCTCGCTTTCGCGTCCCGATGTTGCGGCCAGACATTGTAGAGGGTCTCTGCGCCCCTGGCATGAGCCCTGCCCCGGAAGAGACGGGAGGGTGCGCGCCGCTCGCGGCCGGCCGTATAGTACGGGTGGGCGCAGGACGCGGCGGCACGCCAAACAACTGGCGCCCGCGTTGGTCGGCTGCGCTGGTGAAGGGGGTTCAATGACCAAGCTCAATGTCAACGGCAAGGACACCGAAATCGATGTCGATCCCGACATGCCGTTGCTGTGGGTGTTACGCGACACGCTGGGCCTGACCGGCACCAAGTTCGGCTGCGGCATGGCCCTGTGCGGGGCGTGCACCGTACACCTGGATGGGCAGCCCGTCCGCTCCTGCGTCACGCCCGTGAGCGCCATCGGTAGCAAGGCAGTGACCACGATCGAAGGCCTGTCGCCCGATCGCAGCCATCCGGTGCAAAGGGCGTGGATCGAGCTGGATGTACCGCAGTGCGGCTACTGCCAGTCCGGTCAGATCATGTCGGCGGTGGCACTGCTGGCACACACCGCGGAGCCCTCGGATGCCGACATCGACACGGCGATGTCCGGCAATCTGTGCCGCTGCGGCACCTATCAGCGCATTCGCGCCGCGATTCACCGCGCCGTGCAACTGAAATCCGGCCGCTGATCGCAGCACTGCAGTACCGTGCAGAGGTCAACATGAGCCTCGATCGCCGCGAATTCCTCAAGAGTTCCACCTACCTCTCGGGCGGCCTGGTGATCGCGCTGCACCTGCCCGGTTGCAGCAAGCCAGCGCGCGTCCCGGGGGAAATGAAGACCATCGCGGCAAACTCCTGGCTGCGCATCGGCACCGACAACACCATCACCTTCCTGTGCGATCGCTCGGAAATGGGCCAGGGTGTGTACACGGCGCTACCGACGCTGCTCGCCGAGGAGCTGGGAGTGGGGCTCGAACGCATTCATGTTGATTTCGCCCCCGCGGGGAATGAGTACACGAACAACCTGCTCGGCACCCAGATCACCGGCGCCAGCAGCAGCGTGCGCGATGCGTGGCAGAAGCTGCGCAAGGCGGGCGCACAGGCGCGCAGCATGCTGGTCAGCGCCGCGGCCAGGGACTGGGGCGTCTCAGCGGCGAACTGCAAGGTCGAAAACGGCTTCGTGGTCTCCCCGCACGGCAAGCGCGTGAGCTTCGGGGAGTGTGCCGAGGCCGCCGCCAGACTCCCGGTGCCGCAGGACGTGAAACTCACCGAGGCCGGCAAGTTCCGCCTCATCGGCACGAGCATCAAACGGCTCGACACCCCGCTGAAGGTGAACGGCAGTGCGCGCTACGGCATCGACGTGCGCCTGCCTGACATGCTGTACGCGGCGCTCGCCCAGCCGCCGGCGCTCGGCGGCAAGGCGCTGAGCTTCGATGACAGCAAGAGCCGCGCCATGCCGGGCGTCAGGGCGGTGGTGCAGACCTCGTCGGGTATTGCGGTGGTCGCGACGTCCTGGTGGCAGGCGCGCCAGGCGCGCAACGCGCTGGCGATCAAGTGGGACGACGGTCCGAACGCGGGCCTCAACGACGCCGCAATCCTGCACGGCCTGCAACACGCCGTCGGCGCTGGCCAGAGCGCCCGTAAGGACGGCGACGTCGACGCCGCCATCAAGTCCGCCGCCAAAGTCGTGAAGGCTCAGTATCAGCTGCCGCTGCTGGCACACGCCACCCTCGAGCCGCAGAACTGCACGGCGGACGTGCACGCGCAGGGGTGCGACATCTACGTGCCGACGCAGATTCAGCAGGTGGCGCAGCTCGCGGCCGCGGGAGCCGCGGGCCTCAAGCCCGAACAGGTGCGCGTGCACACGACCTTCCTCGGCGGGGGCTTCGGCCGAAGGCTCGACGTGGACTTCATCCCCGCGGCGGTCGAGGCCTCCAGGGCGGTCGGCAAGCCGGTGAAGCTCCTGTGGACGCGCGAGGACGACACCACGCACGACGTGTACCGCCCGCCGGCCTTCGACACCGTGGTCGGCGCGTTCGACCACAGCGGCAGACTCATCGCCTGGAAGCTGCATCTGGTCGGTCCCTCGATCACCGCGCGCATGTTCCCGGCGGTGGTGGAAAAGAGCATCGACCCGTTCGCCATCGAGGCGGCGGCCAACTACCCGTACGACGTACCGAATGTGTCGGTCGATTATCTGCGGCATGAAATCGGCATCAACGTGGGCTACACGCGTTCGGTGAGCCATGCGCTCAACTGCTTCGTCGCCGAGAGTTTCATGGACGAGCTCGCCGCCAGCGCCGGCAAGGATCCGGTGGAGTTTCGCAGGACGCTGCTCGCCAGGCAGCCGCGCTACCTCAGGGCGCTGGAGCTGGCCACCCAGGAAGCCCGCTATGGCGCCGCGCCCCGGGGGCAC
>DASWFL010000312.1:0-5071 GCA_036394255.1 Steroidobacteraceae bacterium | reverse complement strand
TGCGCCGCAGGCGGTGAGGCTGCCGGACGGGATCGACCTGGCGGCGGGCGCCTGTCTCGGGATACCGGCGCTCACCGCGTATCACGCGGTCACGGTAGACGGCGGCGTCCGGGGCAAGGCCGTCCTGGTGGCAGGCGGAGCGGGAGCGGTGGGCCACTACGCGGTGCAGTTGGCGAGACTGCAGGGGGCCAGGCAGATCATCGCCTCCGTCAGCACTCCGGAGAAGGCGGCGCTCGCGCGCGCGGCAGGTGCCGAACTCGTCGTGAACTACAGGACCGAAAATCTGGTGAACCGATGTCTCGAGGCCACGGCGGGTGTGGGGATGGATCGCATCATCGAAGTCGATTTTGCCGCGAACGTGACCGCCGATTTTGCGGTGCTACGACCGGAAGGCGACATCGCCGTCTACGGGAGCGGTGCCGGAGAGGTGGCCGTGCCCTTCGTTCCCGCGATCATGAAAAATGTGCGCCTCAGATTTTTCATCGTCTACAACCTGAATCCGGAAGACCGCATGCGCGCCGTCAGGGACCTCAGCCTCTATCTGGAGACGAACAGCCTGGTGCACCACATCGGCGCCCGCCTGCCCCTCGCCCGCATTGGCGAGGCTCATGAACTTGTCGAACAGGGCCGGGTGACGGGGAACGTCGTTCTTGAAATCTAGTCCCCTGATGCGACAGGTGGGCCGATGCGATCCATAAGGCGAATCCGCATGGGCATCGCCGCCGTGGCGGTGCTGCTCGGCAGCGCGCCGCCGGCCCTGACGGCGACTGCGCCGCCCCAGGTTCCCACAGCGCAGCGGCTGGCGACAGGTGTGTGGATCATCAGTGGAGGGATACTTCCCGACCGGGAACCCGACGGAAACTCGGTCATCTTTGCCGCTCCCGCCGGCCTCATCGTCATGGATACGGGGCGCCACGACTGGCACGCCCAAGCGATTCTGGCTCTGGCGCTCGAGCAGGGAAAACCCATCATTGCCATCGTCAACAGCCATTGGCATCTGGATCATGTGAGCGGCAATCCGGCCCTGCGTGCGGCCTATCCCGGGCTGCACGTCTACGCCAGCAACGCGATCGACGGCGCCCTCGGCGGCTTTCTGCCCGCGAGTGCCGCCGCGAGCGCGGCCTACCTCGACGATCCGCAGCTGCCCGAGGAGACGCGCGCGGATCTACGCCTGGACATGGCGACGATTCAGCACGGCAGTGAACTGCGGCCCGACGTCGTCATCAGCGCCTCGACGGCCCTGTCGCTGGGTGGGCGCAAGTTCCGAATGAATCTGGCGCGCGACGCCGCGACGAGCGGCGACGTGTGGCTGTTCGACCCGCGGACCGGCATTGCGGCGCTCGGCGATCTGGTGACGCTGCCGGCGCCCTTCCTCGATACCGCCTGCCCTGAAGGCTGGAAAGCCGCGCTGGCGCAAGCGAGCGCGACGCCGTTCAGGATGGCGATCCCCGGCCATGGCGCTCCGCTGCAGCGGCGGCAATTCCTGCTGTACCGGCGGGCGTTCGATGCCTTCATCGATTGCTCGAACTCGGATCGTCCGGCGCCCGATTGCGCCACGAGCTGGGCGAATGCCGTGCAACCTTTGCTGCCCGCCGAGCCTGCGGAAATGCGCCGTGCGCAGTCCATGGCCGCCTACTACGTCGGGCTGCTCAGGGCCAACGGCGGGCGGAGCAAGTACTGCCAGGCGCAGCCCCGCACGAACGGGGGCGGCTGAGGATCCGATGGGAAGCCCCTGGGCGGTGCGCCTGATCGAGGCGAGCGATTACCCGGGCTGGCGGCCGCTATGGGACGGCTATAACGCCTTCTATGGCCGCCAGGGCGCGAGCGCGCTGCCGGAGCCGATCACGCTGAGCAGCTGGCAGCGCTTCCTCGATCCAGGCGAACCCATGTATGCCCTGGTGAGCGCTGACCAGGGAAGGCTTGTGGGCCTGGCGCACTACCTGTTTCATCGCAGCACCATCCGGCCAGAGCTGAGCTGCTATCTGTCGGACCTGTACACCCTGCCGTCTCACCGGGGCCGCGGCATTGCGCGGGCGCTCATCGAAGGGGTGTATGCGCAGTGCCGGTCAGCCGGAATCAAGGCAGTCTACTGGCAGACGCATGAATCCAACGCCGCGGGCCGGCGCCTTTACGACACGCTCGCGAGTTACGACGGATTTATCGTCTACGACCGCGAGCTCTGAACCGGCGCGGCCGGCGTGAGGTTGGCTGCGCTGCCCTGCAGGTGGAAGCGCACCAACACCTTATCGTCGAGCACTGCATCCCAGTCCGGATCGCCCACGCCAAAATACCTGCGTGACAGTTCAAAGCTCCCGTCGAAGGCGGTCGCCCGCCCCGTGTGCTGCACGGTGATGGACACGGTAATCGTCTGCGACTTGCCCTTGATGCTGAGCGTGCCGGTCGCGTCGAAATGATCCGCGCTGCCGGGCTTGATCGCCCCCGAGCGGAAACTGGCCTGGGGAAAATGCGTGCTGTCGAACCACGCAGTCTTGCGCAGTTCGGCATTGTAGGATTCATCGCCGATATCGAGACTGCCCGCCTCGACGTCGACGGCGGCACTGGCTGCCTCGGGATGGGCTGCATTGTAGAGGACCGTGCCGCTGAAGCGCTTGAAGGGCGCGTCGACCGGGACGCCTTCCTGCCTGAAGGTGGCAACGATCGCGCTCTGGCTCGCATCGATCGCGCCTTCGGACGCCAGCGCCGCCACCGCCGCCAGCGCGAGGCCGGCGAGCAGCAACATCCAGCGGGCGGAGGCGGGCGTCACAGCCGGGGATTCCGCGGCGCGCCGGTCAGCTGGACTGCCAGCGCAGCATGCGCCCCAGCGTGTCGTCGCGATCATGGTAGTAGTGCTTCATCGCCCCCAGGAGATGCAGGCCGATGAGGACGGCCAGCACCCAGCCGCCCGCGTCGTGGACATTCCTGGCGATTTCGTCCAGCACCTTGTCCTTGCCGACCAGATTCGGCAGGGGAATCAGGCCCAGGTAAACGACGGGAATGCCCGACGCATTACTGTACAGCCACCCCGTCAGCGGCTGCACCAGCAGCATGACGTACAGCAGCCCGTGCACGAGCTTGGAGGCCACGCGCTGCCAGGCCGGCATCGGCAGCAGCGCTGGCGGCGGGTGCGTCAGGCGCCAGAAGGAGCGCAGGAGCATCAGGGCAAGCACCGTGACGCCCAGCCACTTGTGCCAGTTGAAGAGCCTGAGTTTGAGCGGACTGAACACCATGTCGGTCATGGACCAGCCCAGGGTGAGGGCGGTGATGACCAGCGCGGCCACGAGCCAGTGCAGTGCGACGGCAGTGCGGGTGTAGGCAGTTGTCATCGGGGGCTCCGGCGCCCAGAGAATGAGCGCCAATTATCCATTCCGGCGCCCGCAATTGCGAGGGTGCGTCCGGTGCCGTGAGGCGCGTGGGTGCCACGCGGGACTCCATTCGGTTCAACTGCTACACTGCCTGCACCGCAGAATCAATCAGGGCCAACGCTTGAAACAACGCCGTTCGCTGCGCCTGCTGACCGGGCTCCTGGCACCGCTCCTGGTGAGTGCGCTGTGTGAGGCGCGCCACCGCGAGCCGGCCCCGGGACAGCCCGAAATTCGCTCGAGCTCGGTGCTGGTACTCGATGAGGGAAGTTCCACGGTGCTGCTCGCACGGCAGGTCGATCAGTCGACGCCGATCGCGTCGATCACCAAGCTGATGACGGCGCTGGTGGTGCTGGATGCGCAGCAGCCGCTGGATGAAACGCTGGTGGTGAGCGAGGCGGATCGTGAGCGCGGTCGCGGCGCCTTTTCAAGGCTGGGGGTGGGCACGCGCCTGAGCCGCGGCGATCTGTTGCACCTGGCGCTCATGTCCTCCGAGAACCGCGCGGCACATGTGCTGGCGCGCAATTATCCGGGTGGAGTGCCCGCGTTCGTGGCGGCGATGAACGCCAAGGCGCGCGTGCTGGGGATGCGCAATGCCCGATTCGTCGATCCGAGCGGTCTGTCGAGCGACAATGTCGCCAGTCCGGCGGATCTGTCGCGCCTGGTGATCGCGGCCTCGCAGGTGCCGGCGATCCAGGAGTATTCGACCGACGAGCGCTATGCCGTGCGCGTCGGCCGGCGGCAGATTGAGTATCGCAACACCAATCTGCTGGTGAGAAACCCCGCCTGGGACATCATCGTGCAGAAGACCGGGTACATCGCCGAAGCCGGCAAGTGCCTGGTGATGAAGGCGATGATCCAGGGCCGTTCCATCGTGATCGTGCTGCTCGATTCCTTCGGCAAGTACACGCGCGTCGCGGACGCCCAGCGCATCAGGAAGTGGCTCGAGACCAGACCGTCAGCGGGCGCGCTGTCCCTGCCTCAGGCCTGAGCGAGCTCGATCGCCGCGGACCGCGCGGACTGCACCGGCGACTGGCCGATGCTGCCGAACAGGACCACCGTCAGCAGACAGGCCGCCACGGCGCAGGCGAGGCTGCGGGCGAATCCGAGGGTTTTGCTTGCAGTGTTCATGGTCGTTGCTCCTGAGGTCGTGTTGATCATGCGCGGGGCGCCTTGCGGCTCTCGATGTAATAGCTGAGCAGTTGCGCGATGCCCAGCGCGACCGGGACCAGGCCCCACAGGTAGGTGCGGTTGTAGGTGTTGTAGAGCGCGATCATGATGGCGCCGCCCACCAGCAGCAGGGTCAGTCCGCGACGCAGGATCGTGGCAGGCGTACCCGGCCGGCGATGCCCGTTCTGGAAGAACTCGGGCGGGAGCGGCGGCACTTCCATGCCCTTCTCGATCGCCACCAGGCGCTCCTTGTGGTGCATGGCGAAGATGTCCCGCTTCTTGCGGTAGTCCAGCACCACGCTCAACATGGCGATGCCGATACCCATCACAATGGCGATGATCGGAATCATGAGGGCCAGGACGTCGCTGACTGAGGTCTCCATGGGGTCTATCCTTATGTGTGTGCGTTTCGTACGGCATTGATACCCGGCACCCTGTCCGGCGGTTTCAGCGGGGACCCGATCAGTCGCCGGACGGCCCTGCCGCCCGCCGGCCGGCCGCCGGGCGGCGGGACTGAAACCGGATCCCGGTCGGCCGGGTAG
>DASWFL010000311.1:0-11962 GCA_036394255.1 Steroidobacteraceae bacterium | reverse complement strand
AGCGCGAGCAGGAACCACAGCGTCAGCGGCACCAGCGCCAGCGCCGAAGCGCGCTGCGCCCACCAGTGCGCCGCGCCCTCGCCCGCCGCCCCGCGGCCCAGCACGACAGCCAGTGGCGAACGCAGGCTCAAGGCACACCTGCGCGCGACCAGAACAGCAGCCAGGCGGCGATGAGGAAGCCGATGACCGCGAGCACGACCACGACCCTGCCGCTGCGACGCGCCTGCGCCCTCTCGAACCCAAGGCCGGCATCCCAGGCCAGGTGGCGCAAGCCGTTGAGGAAGTGAAAGCAGTAACTCGCCAGCCAGGCGAGCAGCAGCACGCGAATCGCCCAGCCGCGGAACAGCCAGGCGGCCTGTTCATAGGCGCGCTCGCCGGCAGCGGCGCTCATCAGCCAGTACACCAGGGCAGCGAGGCCCAGGGCCAGCACCAAACCCGTGATTCGGTGCAGGATCGACAGCGCCATCGTGTACATGAAGCGGTAGTGGAACAGGTGCGGCGACAGGGGCCGCTCGCGCCTGGGCTGTTCTTCGCGCACTTCAGAAATCAATGCAGCGGCCCGCGTGTTCCCAATCGCCAAAGCGGGTCGGCTCCGGTCCGGCCGGCCCACCTGTCTCCCGCCGCCCGCCGGCGGCGAGGGCCCGCGGTTGCGGGCCGGTCCACTGTTGCGGCGCCGCCTGGGGTTGCGGCGCCGCCTGGCCTGGCGCCGCCGCGGAAGCCAGTCCGGTACCCGCCGATCCGGGTGAGGCGGGCTTCAATTCTGCGGAAACCGGCATGGCGCGCGAGTGTGCCAGAATCCTGCAGTCCCGACCACCAAGGACGGCCCCGGGCCACGGAATCAGTGAGCGGCAATGGCGATGGAATCACCCGCTGAAGCGAGCACGACCGGCTGGGCGCAGGCTCCGGGCCTGCTGCGCTTTCGCGGCCCCGACGCCGTCAAATTTCTCCAGGGCCAGCTCTCCAACGACATGACGGCACTCGCCGCCGACCGCTTCATGCTCGCTGGTCTGCACAACCCGCAGGGGCGCGTCCTCGCGCTGCTGCAGCTGGCCGGGCTGGAGGCCGATCAGGTCGTGGCGCTGCTGCCGGCTGAGCTCGCCGAACCGACCATGGCCACCTTGCGCCGCTATGTCCTGCGCGCCAGGCTGACGATCAGCAATGAATCGAATGCCGCGGCGCTCGCCGCCCTCGCGGCGCAGATGCCGGCCGCCGCCCGGGCCCTTGAACCCGCAGCCCGGGCGCATGCGATCGCCGCCGGCCTCCCCCAGATCTACGCCGCGAGCAGTGGCGCCTTCGTGGCGCAGATGCTCAATCTGGACTGCGTGAACGGGATCTCCTTCACCAAGGGCTGCTATACCGGCCAGGAAATCATTGCTCGTGCGCACTACCGTGGCCGCATCAAGCGCCGCATGCAGCGCTTCGAGGCCTCCTCGGCGATTGCCCTTGCGCCCGCCCAATCCGTCACCCTGAGCGACGGCCGCACGGCGCAGATCGTGGATGCCGTGGACCGCGCTGACGGCCGCACGGAGTTTCTGGCCGTGACGGCGCTCCACAGCGGCGCGGAGTCCGGCTCCCCCGCGGGCGGTCCGGCAGAGCCGCCGGCTGGCGCGGCCCCGCGGCTGGAGTGCAGTCCGCTGCCCCTGCCTTACGCGCTCCCGGACTGATCCATGCATCCCGAGTTCTGGCTGGATCGCTGGCAACGGCGTGAAATCGGCTTCCACCAGGCCCAGGTCAACGTGGACCTGCAAACGCACTGGCCCGCCCTCGGCTGTCCACCGGCCTCACCGGTGCTGGTTCCCCTGTGCGGCAAGAGCACCGACATGCGCTGGCTCCATGATCAGGGCCACCTCATCCTGGGCGTGGAACTCTCCGCGATCGCCGTGGAGGAATTCTTCGCGGAACAGCGGCTGAGCCCGCGCCGTGGCCGCGCCGGTGCGCTGGACTGCTGGGAAGCGGAGGGCTATCGAATCCTCGTCGGCGATTTCTTCGAGCTCGACGCAGCGGCGGTCAGCGGCGTTTCCGGCGTGTACGACCGCGCCGCGCTCGTCGCCTTGCCGGTACCGCTCCGGGCGAGGTATGCGCGCCAGCTCACGCGTATCCTGCCCGCCCGCTGCGGGATGCTGCTGCTGACGATGGATTATCCGCAGGAGCAGATGAGCGGTCCGCCCTTTGCCGTTCCTGAATCCGAGGTGCGCGAGCTGTTTGCCCCCGCGTTTTCGGTCACCCTGCTCGCCGCCCGCAATGATCTGGCGATCGAAGCCCGTTACCGGCAACGCGGCCTCAGGAGCCGCACCGAATGCGTCTACCTGCTGCAGCGCTGAGCGCCCCTCAACTGTTGACCGCCTTGAGCACCCGCTGCGGCTGCGCGATCCCATAGCCCTGTGCGTAATCGACGCCGATGCTGGTGAGCATCTGGATGATCTCGGCGTTCTCGGCAAACTCGGCGATGGTCTGCTTGCCGGTCAGATGGCCGATCTCGTTGATCGAGCGCACCATCTCCCGATCGATCGGATCGTGAAGGATTTCGCGGACGAAACTGCCGTCGATCTTGAGGAAATCGACCGGGAAGTGCTTGAGGTAGCCGAAGGAGGACAGGCCCGTGCCGAAGTCATCGAGCGCAAATTTGCAGCCGAGCTCCTTGAGGGCCTGGATGAAGCGGTTGGCCTGCGAAAAGCTGGCGACCGCGGCGGTCTCGGTGATCTCGAAACAGATCTTGCTGGCATCGATCCCGCTCTTCTGAAACTGATCGATGACGAAGGGCAGGAACTTGTCATCGCCCAGGCTCTGCCCGGAAAGATTGATCGAGCACAGCGCCAGGTGCTTGCGCTCGTCGGCATCCGACACCAGCCAGCGGAACGCATTCTCGATCACCCAGCGATCGATATTGGGCGTGATGCCATAGCGCTCGGCGGCGGACATGAAATTGTCCGGCGCCACGATGCGACCGTTCTCGTCGCGCATGCGCAGCAGCAGTTCGTAGTGCGCGCCGGGTGAGGGCTTCTGCAGCGGCTGGATCGTCATGCGGAACAGCTCGAAGCGTCCCTCCTCCAGCGCGGCGTTGATGCGTGCCGCCCACTGCATCTCGCGCCGGCGGCGCATGAGCTCGATGTCGTTCTCGGCGAAGCTGTGCACCCGATTGCGGCCCTGCTCCTTGGCGGCCTGGCAGGCGCTGTCGGCCGCGGAGATGATCGAGGCCACGTCCTCGTTGTCGGCGGTGATCGGCACCACGCCGAGGCTGGCGCCGAGCCGGAACACGCGCTCCTCCCAGGTGAAGCGGAAGTTGCGCACCGCCTCGCGCAGCGTCTCGGCCATGCGCATCGCCTCATCGAGCGAGCAGCTCTCCAGCAGGATGCCGAACTCATCGCCCCCCAGGCGCGAGAGCGTGTCGCGCCAGCGCACCTTCGATTTCAGCAGTGCGCCCACCTGCCCGAGCAGCGCGTCGCCAGCGCTGTGGCCGCAGCTGTCATTGACGATCTTGAACTGATCGAGGTCCAGATAGCACAGCGCATAGGAGGACTCGCGCGCCTTGGCGCTCTTGAGCGCGCGTTCCAGGCGGTTCTCGAATTCCCGGCGGTTGACCAGGCCGGTGAGCAGGTCGTGACTGGCGTGGTAGCTGAGGCGCCGGTTCAGTTCCCGCGATTCGCTGACGTCATGGAACACCAGCACGCCGCCGGCGGTGCGCCCGGCACCGTCGCGTATCGGCGCCGCCGTGCTCTCCACGTACAGCTCATTGCCGTCGCGCCGGATCAGCAGCATGGGCCGCACCGACTTGATCGCGCGGGCGCGGCGAATGGCTACCGTCAGCGGGTTTTCCAGCGGCTCGCAGGTCTCTTCGTGGAAGGCGCGGAAGATTTCCTCCACCGGCTTGCCCATCGCATCCTCGAGCCGCCAGCCGGTCAGCTCCTCGGCGACCGGATTGATGTAATCGATCACCGAGGCCGCATTGGTGGTGACCACGCCGTCGCCGATCGACTGCAGGGTGATCTGCGCGCTCTCTTTCTCGCGAAACAGGGCCTCTTCATAGAGCCGGCGCTCGGTGATGTCCAGCTCCACCCCGACCAGCCGCAGCAGCCGCCCGTGAGGATCGACGGTGGCCTTGGCGCGGCTCTGCACCCAGCGCCATTCACCGCTCCGGTGGTGCATGCGATGCACGCTCTCGAACATCGGCGTCTTGCCCGCGACGTGGTCGCGAATCGCGTTTTGCACCCGCTGCGCATCCTCGACGTGCACCAGCGTGCGCCAGTCAAAGTTGCGATGCAGCTCGACGGTGTCGTAGCCGAGCATCGCGCGCCAGCGCGGGGAGAAATAGGTCTCCTGGGCCTCGACGTCAAAGTCCCACAGCCCGTCGTTGGCCGCCAGCTCGCCGAGCTGGCTGCGCGCCTCCAGCTGATCGAGCGTCAGGGACAGGCGTACCCGCTCCAGTCCCAGCGCCAGGCTGCTGCCGAGCAGTTTAAGCAGCAGCTGCAGGTTCACGTCGAAGCTGTTGCGCGGCAGGCCGAACAGCAGACCGAGGAAGCCGGCGGGCTTGCCGCGGATCCGGAAGGCCACCAGCAACGCGGCGCCGATCGAGAGCTCGGCGAACAGGTTCGCATCCGGGACCTGGTCGAGGCGCGGCGCGGCCGTATCGCGAAATTCGCTCAGGCGCAGATGCTCGGTCCGTCCGGCGAGGTAGGGCAGGCGCTGCAGCGTCACGCCGCGCAGCCCTTCCGGATGGAGCGGTGCGAACTGGCCGCCCGCCACCATCACCGATTCGATGTGCGAGCCGCTGGCACCCAGGAAGGCGCTGAAAGCGCCGTCCGCAGAGGTGGCCTCGCGCAGGATCGCCAGACTCTGTTTGATGCACTCATCGGCGTTCGCGCGCTGCAGATTCTGGAAGTCCACCGCGATCTTGGTGCAGGCCACGTCCAGCCCGGGTGCCGGCCGTTCGCTGCGCCCGGTCCAGAATTGCGGCGCGAGCACGTCGGAAGCCGAGTGCTCGGGAATTCGGGCCGTTGGTGGTTTCGCCATCAGGGAGCCTCTGAATTAGCGCTGGATTCTCCCACACTGCCCGAAGAAGGCAAGCTAAGTACGTGCCAATAAAGACAATAGGCCGGTCAGGCGGTCTGTAATGCCCGCCGGGCTGCGCGGAAAGTCGTGTGCAGCTGCAGCTCCAACTCGTGCTGGATGCGGGCCACGCCGGCCGCATCCGTGCCGCGCGGCACCTCGCACGGCGGTCCGATGGCGATCGCCACGCGCGCCAACGGCCAGGGCAGGACGAACTTGTCCCAATGCACCAGCCAGGCGCGCGAGGCGGCGTAGGCCAGCGGCAGCAGCGGCCGGCCCGACATCTGCGCGAGCAGCACCGCGCCGGGCTTGCACACGAAGCGCGGGCCGCGTGGACCGTCCGGATTGAGCACCGGCGAGACCTGCTCGCGCATCAAGGCCTGGAAATACTCCTTCATCGCCAGCGCCCCGGTGCGCGTCGAGGAGCCGCGAATCACATGCCCGCCCAGCCGGCGCATGATCGCGGCACCGAGCTCGCCATCGCGCGAGGGACTGATCAGGAAACCGACGCGCAGCGCGCGCGTGGCCTGCTGCGCCAGCAGGTACTGGGCGCAGAACAGGTGATGCTGGTGCCAGTACACCGGCAGGAAGGAAGGGTAGCGCGCCAGCACCGCGTCCAGGTGCTCGCCGCCGGTGACCGTGACGACGCGGCAGCTCCGCCACCACAGGCGCATGAGGCCGGCGAGCAGCGGCGCGGCCAGGCCGTACACCAGACGGCGTCCCGCGCCCAGGCGCTGGCCGGAGATGGCGATCTGCCCATAGAGCCCGCCGCGCAGGCCGCCGTCGCCGGGCTCCGGTGGCCGCGTCATGCCGCCAGCGCCGCCGCGGGCGACACGGCGCGCAACAGCAGCTGCGTGACCGGTCGCTCGGTGACCAGTCGCACCACCAGGTGCGCGGGGAGGCGTGGCGTCCTGCAATACCAGCGCCGGCCGCGAAAGCCGATGCGGCGTCCCTGCACCTGCACTTGCGCCAGCTCGGCCAGGCTCGCTCCGGCCGCCTTGATCGTCGCCTCCTGCGCCGCCCAGATCGCGAGCGCAGCTTGGTTGGCGCGCGCGCTGGCATTCGCTTCGACATCGATGCCAACATTGCCGTCGGCCGCCAGCGCGCACAGCACCCAGTCACCGGCATGCGCGATGCTGAAATCCGGATGGCCGGGCACGTAGGGTTTGCCGCTGCGCGCGAAGCGCAATCGGGCTGGCTCCACCGCCTCACCTGCCGCAGCGCCCAGCAATCGGCAGGCGAGCGCAAATCCCAGGAAAGTCTGCGACTGTCGGCTGGCATCGAGCGCCATGCGGAGCCTGCGCGCGTAGGGCAACTGCGCGCGCAGCCGCTCGCGCTGCGCGGCCGGCAAAGCCCCCTGCAGCTGCGAGTAGGCTAGAATGACCCGGTTCATCCGCCTAACAATCCTTGGTTTGCCCGGCAGCGTCAACCGTTCCGATCACGCATGAATGCCAATTCGCTGAGCGAGCTGCTGCAGACCCACCGCCACGCCCGTCGCACCGTCACTTATCACGACGGCGAGCAGGAGGAGCGCAGCGTCAGTTATGGCGAGCTCCACGAACGCGCGCTCGGCATCCTGCATCATCTGCAGCGCCTGGGCGCCCGCCCGGGCGATCGCCTGCTGCTGTTCCTGACCAACAACGAGGCCTTCATCGACGCGTTCTGGGCCGCGATCCTCGGCGGCATCGTGCCGGTGCCGGTGGCGCCCGGCATCAGCGACGAGCATCGCCACAAGCTGCTGCGCATCGCCAATCAGCTCGGCGATCCGTTCCTGTACACCGACAATCGCCTGCGCGAACGGCTGCGCAATTTTGCCGAACAGCAGGAGTTGCAGGCGGCCTACGCCCGGCTCGCGCGCCGCGCCTTCGTCACGGACGATCTGGTCGACATCGGGCGTGCAGGCCGTGTGCACGCGGCGCGCACCGATGACGTAGCCTTCATCCAGTATTCGTCCGGGTCGACCAGCAGCCCCAAGGGCGTGGTGCTCACGCACGCCAACCTGCTCGCCAACCTGCACGGCGCCACGGCCGGAGCCGGATTCAACGAGCGGGACGTCAGCCTCTCGTGGATGCCGCTCACGCACGACATGGGCCTGATCGGCTTTCACATTTACCAGATCGCCAATGGCGCCACGGTGCACCAGATGGCGACCGAATTGTTCGTGCGCCGCCCGGTCCTGTGGCTGCAGCTGGCGGCGCGCATCGGCGCGACGCTGCTGTGCTCGCCCAATTTCGGCTACCGCCATTACCTCAAGGTACTGGGCGCACGATCCGTCGCCGATCTCGATCTGAGCGCCGTGCGCGTGATCTTCAACGGTGCCGAACCGATCAGCCTCTCGCTGTGCGATGAGTTCATGGATCGCATGGCCGAGGCGCGCCTGGCCCGCAACGCCATGTTCCCCGTGTACGGCCTGGCCGAAGCGAGCGTCGCGGTCAGTTTTCCGCCCCTCGGCCAGCCGTATCACGCCGCGCACTTCGATCGCCATCGCCTCGGCAGCGGCCAGCGCGTGGTCATCCTGCCGGCCGGGGAGCGCGACGCCCTGGCACTGGTCGCCGTGGGTGGTGCAGTGCCCGAGTGCGAACTGCGTATTGCGGCCGACGATGACCAGCCGCTGGCCGACGAGCACGTCGGCCATATCCAGATCCGCGGTGGCAGCGTCACGGCCGGCTATCTCGACGCGCCCGAGGTGAACGCCGCCATGCACACCGCCGACGGCTGGCTGCGCACGGGCGATCTGGGTGCGATACACGCGGGCGAGCTGTATATCACCGGCCGCCACAAGGAGATCGTGTTCGTCAACGGCCAGAACTACTACCCCCACGACCTGGAGGCACTCACGCTCGACCTGCCGGGGATCGAGCTGGGCAAGGTGGTCGTGAGCGGCGTGCGCGCGCCCGGCGCCGACACGGATCAGCTCGTGGTCTTCGTCCTGCACCGTGGCGAAGTGGCCGATTTCCTGCCCATCGCGCAGCAGGTGGCACGCCGCATCGCCGTGCACGCCGGGCTCGAGGTCAGCGCGGTGGTGCCGGTCCGCCGCGTCCCCAAGACCACCAGCGGCAAGGTGCAACGGCACCTGCTCGAGGAGGAGTACCTGGGCGGCCTCAACGACGCGGATCTCGCCTCGCTGCGCGCGCTCGCTGCCCAGCAGGGACTCAGGCTCGATGGCGGCAGCGCGATAGAGGCGCAGCTGCAGCAGATCTGTGACAGCGCGCTCGAGGGCCGGCGCCTCGGCCCCAACGACAGCCTGTTCGACATCGGCGTGAGTTCGCTCAAGCTGATGGGCATACATGAGAGCATCGAGCAGCGCTGGCCGGGCCTGCTCGAGCTCAGCGATCTGTTCGATCACCCCAGCGTGGCCGAGCTGGCGCATTTCCTCGAGGCGCGCCAGGCCGAACGCGGGGCCGCGCCATGAGTAGCGCGGTGCCCGCCCCGATCGCGGCGGCCGCGCAGCTGCTGCTGGCCGTAAGGCGGGGCACCGCGCCGCGACTCGCGGCCTTTCCGCCGGCGCTGGCGCTGCACACCGTGGCGGACGCCTACGCCGTGCAGTTCGAGGTGCTGCGGGAGCTGGGCACCAGCGTCGCAGGCTGGAAGGCCACGCTGTTCGAAGCCGCCAACGGGCTGTGCGCACCGCTCGGCGCCAACGCGCTGCTGGATGCGCCGGCGTACCTGCTGCCCGCCCGCCTGCCGACGAGGAACAACACGCGGTTTGGGATCGAGGCCGAGATCGCCTTCCGCCTGGGCGAGGATCTGCCGCCACTGCCCGGTGGCGCACGCTACGAGCGCGCCGCGGTCAGCGCCGCCATCGCCAGCGCCCATGCCGCCATTGAAGTCATGGTGAGCCGCTTCATCGACTCGGATGCCGTGACGCAGCTGGAGCGCATCGCCGACAATTTCATGAACGAACTGCTGATCCTCGGGCCCTCCCTGCCGGAGTGGCGCGCGCTGGCCCTGGCCGACCTGGCGCTCGAACTGCGGGTCGACGGGAAGCCGGTGTTCCAGGGGCGCGGCGGCCATCCACTGGGCGATCCGCTGCTGCCGGTGATCTGGCTCGCCAACCACCTCCACGAGCACGGCCGCCAGCTGCGCGCCGGTGAGATCGTGACCACCGGAAGCTGCTCCGGGCTGCGTCACGTGCAGGCCGAGCAGTCGGTCAGCGCTTTCTTCACCGGACTCGGCACCGCCACGGTCCGCCTCTAGGCCGCAGGCTCCAGGCCGCAGGCGCTAGGTCACGGAGGACTGGGCCGGCGGCACGGCCAGCCCCGCGGGCGGCTGCAGTTTCCAGCGCCGGTGAGTCCAGGCCCAGTCAGCCGGATAAGCGCGGATCTCCGCCTCCAGGCGCGCGGCATAGCGCGCGGTGAAGGTCGGCACGTCGAGGTTGTCGCCCGCGACCGCCAGCGGCTCGAAGCGCACTTCGTAATGGCCGCGGCGCAGGCGCCGCAGAGCCAGGAAGTAGGCGCTGTAGGCACCGAGCCGCGCCACCTCGGCCGGACCCGGAAAAAACGCCGTATCGCGGCCCAGAAACTTCAACCAGACGCGCCCGGCGCTGCTGGTGGGCATCTGGTCCGCGACCATGCCGATGACGTGCGGCTGGCCGCGGTGGCGCACCACCTCACGCAGCAGGCGCTTGCCGGGCACCATGCGCACGCCGAAGCGGCCGCGCAGCGCCAGCATCAGGCGGTCGGCCCCCGGACTGTGCGGCGGCTTGTAGGCCGCGAGGAAGGGCACGCCCAGATCAAGAGCGAGGGCCTGCAGGAGCCACTCCCAGTTGCATTGATGCGCGGTCACGACCAGCACCGGCCGCCCGCGCTTCAGCTCCGCGTGCACCGCGGGCATGTCCGGCATGTGCAGCCGCTCGCGCAGTTCCGCCGCGGACATGACCGCCACGCGCGGCAGCTCGAACAGCACCTCGGCGAGCGCGCGATAGTGGCGGCGCAGGACCTGCCGCCGGCCGCTCTCGCCCAACTCGGGCAGGGCACCGCGCAAATTGTCGCGCACGACGCGGACGCGGTAGCGGAACACATCGCGCAGCAGCCAGGCCACGAATCCGGCCAGCGCATACATGAGCGGGAGTGGCAACCGACCGAGCGCACGCAGCCACCACGCGGGCCTGGCGGGCAGTGCATCAATGACCGTATTGGCTCCCATGCGCGCGCCAGTCTAACAGCGCCCCGCCAGCCCCGTGGCCCGGCCCCGTGGCGCCGGGGCCCGCGGGCCGCGATAATGCGTTCTGATTCCCTGCGGTCGGCGAGGATCAGGCGGCTCATGCTCTGGATCAAGTGTTTTCACGTGCTGGCCGTCATGGCCTGGCTGGCCGGAATCTTCTACCTGCCGCGCATCTTCGTGCACTACGCCGAGGGCCGGGCTGCGGGCGAGGATGTGCGGCGGCTGGTGATCATGGCCTCGCGCCTGTACGGCTTCATGACCCTCATGGCGCTGTTCGCACTGGGCTTCGGCGTGTGGCTGTGGCAGGCCTACGCCTACTCGGGCCTGTGGTTGCGCTGGAAGCTGCTGTTCGTGCTGGGCCTGATCGGCTATCACCTCGCCTGCCGCGTGCTGGTGCAGCGCCTGCGCGCGGGCGCCGCGTTCCCCAGCGGCCGCGCACTGCGCTGGTTCAATGAAGGCGCGCTGCTGCTGGTGGTGCCGATCGTGATCCTGGCGATCGTCAAGCCGTTCGGCTGAAGAGCTGGCGCTCGGGGCTGCGCCGCGCCAGGCGCGCATCGAATGCCATGCAGATATTGCGCAGAAACCCGCGTCCCTCGGCGGTGACCCGGCAGCCATCGGCGCCCAGTTCGATGAGCCCGTCGGCGGCAAATTCGGCCAGGCGCGCCTCGATGTCGTCGAGAAACGGTGTGTAGCCGGCGCCGCTCCAGCTCGTCTCCATGCGCGTCATCAGGCTGAGCACGTGCCGGCGCAGCACCAGATCTTCGCCGTCGAGCAGGTGCCCGCGGTGGATGGGCAGCTCCTGGCGTGCGAGGCGCTCGTGGTACTGCTGCAGGTCTTTTTCGTTCTGCACATAGCCATCGCCGGAATCTCCGATGGCCGACACGCCCAGTCCCAGGAGCGGCAGGGTGTAGCGGTCGGTGTAGCCCATGAAGTTGCGGTGCAGGCTCCCGGCATGGGCCGCGTGCCACAGGCTGTCGGACGGCAGCGCGAAATGATCGAGGCCGATTTCCCGGTAGCCCGCCTGCTCGAGGCGTTCACGCCCGCGTTCATAGAGCGCGCGCTTCGCCGCCCCTTCGGGCACGTCGGAATCCGTGAAGCGGCGCTGTCCGGGCTTGATCCAGGGCACGTGGGCGTAGCCGTAGAGGGCGATGCGATCGGGGCGCAGGCTGCAGACCGCGTCCATCGTCAGCTCGATGCTGGCCAGGCTCTGGAGCGGCAGCCCATAGATCAGGTCGAAATTCACGCTGGTGAAGCCGGCCGCGCGTGCCTGCTCGGTCACGGTCTGCACCTGCGCAACGCTCTGCACACGGTTGACGATGTTCTGCACCTTCGGATCGAAGTCCTGCACGCCGAGACTGATGCGGCGGAAACCGTGCGCCGCGAGCAGGCCCAGCTGCCCCGGGGTCGTGACCCGGGGATCGACCTCGATGGACAGCACGGCGTCTGAGCGCAGCTGCGAGGCGGCGAGCACGCCGCCGATCAGTTCCCCGAGTTCCGCTTCATCGAGGAAAGTGGGCGTGCCGCCGCCGAGATGGACTTCGCCGATTTGCGGCCGCGTCACGCCGAGACGCTCGCGATACAGGGCATATTCGCCCAGCAGCGCCTGCACGTACGGGCCGACGATCGCGTGGGTGCGCGTCACGCGGGTGTTGCAGCCGCAGAAGGTGCACAGGGCGCGGCAGAAGGGCACGTGGATATAGATCGCGGCACCATGATCGGCCACCTGGCTGCCGCCGAGCACCGCGCCCACGCGCTG
>DASWFL010000310.1:0-6691 GCA_036394255.1 Steroidobacteraceae bacterium | reverse complement strand
CTGGTGGTGGATGATTCCATCACCGTCAGGCGCGTCACGCAGCGGCTCCTGGAGCGCAACGGCATGCGCGTCATGACGGCGCGCGATGGCATGGACGCGGTGGCGCTGCTCGCCGAAAACGTGCCGGATGTCATCCTGCTCGACATCGAGATGCCGCGCATGGACGGCTACGAGGTCGCCGCGCAGGTGCGCGCCGATCCGCGCCTGCGCGAGGTGCCGATCATCATGATCACCTCGCGCGTTGGCGAAAAGCACCGCGCGCGCGCGATCGAGCTGGGTGTCGATGACTATCTGGGCAAGCCCTACCAGGAAAGCCAGCTGATCGATGCGATCGCACCTCTGGTGGCGCGCCGGCGCGCCGCGGTGGCGGCTACCGGCTCCGGACGATGAGTGAGGGGAGCGGGGAGATCTATAGCCTGCTGGTGCCGCTGGCCGGTGCACGGCTCCTGGTACCGCGGGCCTGCGTCGCCGAAATCATGGGGTTCCAGGCGCCCTCTGCCATGATCGGTGCACCGCCGTGGTACCTCGGCGTGGTGAACTGGAACGGGCGGCAGGCGCCGCTGGTTTCCTTCGAGGGCCTGTGCGGCCAGCCCGCGCCCGCGGTCAGCAGCCGGTCGCGACTGGTGCTGCTGCACGCGCTCGGCGAGCGGCTCGATGCCGGCGTCTACGCCATCGTCTCGCAGGGATTTCCCCAGCTGCTGCGCGTCAACGCCGACGTCATCCGGCCCGATCCGGGCTACGCGGTGCCCGCGGGCGATCCGGTGCTGTGCCGCGTGCGCATGCTCAACGAGACACCATTGATCCCGGATCTCGAGCGCGTCGAATCGATGGTGGCAGACGAAACCACGATTGCGCCCGTGTAGCTGGCGCGGCCCGCGAGGTCCTCAGGGCGTGCCCAGATCGCCGGCGAGCGCCTGCATGGCCGCCAGCGCGGCGAGCGGCGCCGTTTCCGTGCGCAGGATGCGCGGCCCCAGGGTGCAGGCCTGAAATCCGGCCTGCTGCGCCAACCCCTGTTCGCGTTCGCTCAGGCCTCCTTCGGGCCCGACCAGCAGGGCTGCGCTGCGACTTTCCCGGGTGACCAGGCCGGCGAGCGCCGCGCCCGCCCCGGGCACCAGCATCAGGCGCAGCGTCTCGCCGCCGGCTGCGATAGCCGCGCAGGCCGCCTCGAGCTGGCTGATATCGTGTACGCGCGGTGGGAGATTGCGCCCACACTGTTCGCAGGCGCTGATCGCGACGGCCTGCCAGCGTTCACGCCGCTTCGCCAGAGCCGGTGCGGCGAGTCGCACCACGCTGAAATCACACGTCAGGGGCATGATCGCCGTGACGCCGAGTTCCGTGGCCTTCTGGACGATCAGATCCATGCGCTCGCCGCGCGCGATGCCCTGCAGGAGCGAGACGCGCAGGGGCGATTCGCGCTCCACGGCGCGGTGGGCGTCGACCCGCACCATGGCGCGCCCCGGGCCGCCCGCCACCAGCTCGGCGGCATACTCTCCGCCGCGGCCGTTAAAGAGTGTCAGCGCTGCGCCGGGGCGCAGCCGGAGCACGCGCAGCAGGTGCGCGGACTGCGCTGCCGGCAGCGGCAGTTCCTGGGCGCTGGCGAGCGCGAAGTCGACAAACACGCGGATCGTGCGCATGGCAATGGGAGTGGCAACGGGGGATCGCGCCCGGTTCAGGCGGCGCAGCTGTGCTCGACGCATTCCGCGACGACGTCGATCATCAGGTCGATCTCCTCGGGGGAAATGACGTAGGGAGGCATGCAATAGATTACGCCGCCGAGCGGCCGCAGCAGCACGCCGCGCGACAGCGCGTGCTGGTAGGCGCGCAAGGCCCGCCGCTCCTGCCAGGGAAAGGGTTCGCGGGTCTTGCGGTCACGCACGGTCTCGATGGCGAGAATCATGCCGGACTGACGCACTTCCGCCACGTGCGGGTGCGCGGCGAGCGGGGCGGCCCGCGCTGCCATGCGCGCGGCCAGGACGCCGTTGCGTTCGAGCACCGGTTCGGTGGCGAATATCTCCAGCGTGGCGAGCGCGGCGGCGCAGGCGAGGGGATTGCCGGTATAGCTGTGCGAATGCAGGAAGGCGCGCTGGGCGGTGTACTCGTCATAAAACGCTGCATACACGGCCTCGCCCGTGAGCACGGCCGAGAGGGGCAGGTAGCCACCCGTCAGTCCCTTCGACAGGCACAGGAAGTCGGGCGCGATGCCGGCCTGGTCGCAGGCAAAGAAGCTGCCGGTGCGGCCAAAGCCCACGGCGATCTCATCGGCGATCAGGTGCACCTGGTGGCGGTCGCAGGCCGCGCGCAGCAGTTGCAGGTACACGGGGTGGTACATGCGCATGCCGCCGGCGCACTGCACCAGCGGTTCGACGATCACCGCCGCGAGCTCGCCGGCGTGGCGTTCCAGGGCCGCTTCCATGACCGCCATGCTGCCCCGGGAATGCTCCTCCCAGCTGACGCCGGCTTCGCGCAGGTAGCAGTCAGGCGCGGGCACGCTGATCACGGGCAACAGCAGGGGCTGGTAGACCTCCCGATACAGCGCCACGTCCCCCACACTCAGCGCGCCCAGGGTTTCGCCGTGATAGCTGTTGCTCAGCGCAAGGAAGCGGCGCTTGCCGCCCAGGCCGCAATTGCGCCAGTAGTGAAAGCTCATTTTCAGCGCCACTTCGACCGCGGCCGAGCCGCTGTCGGCATAGAAGCAGCGGGTCAAGGCGGGGGGCGCGAGTGCCGTGAGCTGTTCGGCCAGCGTGATCGCCGGCTCGTGCGTGAAGCCGGCGAGCAGCACATGCTCGAGCCGGGCGGCCTGCGCGGCCACCGCGCCGCTGATGCGGGCATTGGCGTGGCCGAACAGATTGGTCCACCAGGAACTGATTGCGTCGAGATAACGGTGGCCGTCGTAGTCCTCGAGCCACACGCCAGCCCCGCGCCGCACCGGGATCGGCGGCAGCGCTTCATGATCCTTCATCTGCGTGCACGGATGCCACACGTGGCGCAGATCGCGCGCCGCCAGTGCGGCGTTGTCCTGTTCACTGGGGTTCACGCCGGCATTTTGGCATCATGGGCGGCATCGTGCAGTACGCCACCAGCATTGACCCGGTCACCGGCCTGTTGTGCCAGGCGCGCCAGGTGCTCTCAACCCATTGCGACCCGCGGCCGCCGGGAATGATGCCCGAGCTGATCGTCGTCCATGGCATCAGCCTGCCCCCGGGGGAGTTTGGCGGACCCTGGATCGAGCGGCTGTTCACCGGCAACCTCGACGCGAGCGTGCACCCGTTTTTCCAGAGCCTGGCGGACCTGCGGGTCTCGACGCATCTGCTGGTGCGGCGCGATGGGGAGCCGGTGCAATTCGTGCCCTTCGGACTGCGTGCCTGGCACGCCGGCGCCTCGAGCTGGCAGGGACGCAGCGCCTGCAACGATTTCTCCGTCGGCGTCGAACTCGAGGGGACCGATGACACGGCCTATGAGGAACCGCAATACCAGGGGCTGGCCTGGCTCATCAAGGCCCTGTGCGCGGCCTATCCCACCCTGTCGAGCGAACGCGTGGTGGGCCACAGCGAGATCGCGCCGGGCCGCAAGAGCGATCCGGGGCCGGCCTTCGACTGGGCCCGCCTGCGCAAGCTCCTCGGCTGAACTGCGGCGCACGCCGACGAATCAGGGCTTGGCGCCGCGCTCGCGCCGCCACATCACTTCACTCCCGCTCGCCTGCCGCGCCAGCACCCGCGCCAGCACGAACAGCAGATCGGAGAGCCGGTTGAGGTACCGGAGCGAATGCGGGCCGAGCGCTGCGGAGCGCGCCAGCGCCCAGCAGCGTCGCTCGGCGCGCCGGCAGATCGAACGCGCCAGATGGCAGTTCGCGGCCGCCACGCCGCCGCCGGGCAGCACGAACTCGCGCAGCGCCGGCAGGTCCGCATTCCAGCCTTCGACCAGCGCCTCCAGGGTTTCCACCTGCGGCTCGCGGATCATCACGCTGCCGGGGATCGCCAGTTCGCCGCCCAGGTCGAACAGGTCGTGCTGGATGTTCAGCAGCTGCGCCGCCATGGGCCCGGGGAGCCCGGCGCTCGCCAGCAGCACTCCGATCGCGCTGTTGAGCTCATCGACCGAACCACAGGCTTCGATGCGTGCGCTGTCCTTGGGCACGCGGGTGCCGTCCGCCAGCCCGGTGGTGCCGTCATCGCCCGTGCGCGTCACGATTTTCGAGAGCCGGTTCCCCATGGGGGCAAGCTACCTCATGCGGTAGCGCATGGCGAGCGTCAGCGCGCGCCCCGCCGTGTTGTAGCCGCTGGCGAGTTCGTAGCGCCGGTCGAGGGCGTTATCAAGGCGCAGCTGCACCGACCAGCCGGGGGCCAGCTCGTAGCGGCAGCCGAGGTTCAGGAGTGCATACCCGCCGAGGTTGACGGGGCCAAAGTCGACGCGCGGCCCGGCCAGCTGCAGTCCGGCGTCGGCGCTGAACCTTGCAGTCTCATACAGGGCGCTGGCCAGGGCGTTGCGGCGCGCGCGGCGCAGAAGTTCCTCTCCGGTGGTCAGATTGCGCGGGTCCTGGATGGAGTAGCTGCCCCGCAGCTGCCAGGGGCCGCTGTGCCAGCGGTATTCCGCGTCAGCGCCGCGTATGCGTGACTGCGCGACATTCTGCGCCTGGTAGATGAAATTCACCGGATCGATCAGTACGTACTGGATCAGCCCATCCACGCGGTTCTCAAAGGCAGACAGGCGCAGTTCCTGGCTTGCGGCGGGTATCCAGCGCAGACCGAGCCGCCCCTGGCGCGAGCGCTCGGGTTGCAGATCGGGATTGCCCCCAAAGCCAAAGCGATCGGTACTGTCGGGGGCGTGAAAGGCCGTGCCGAGCGCGAGGGTGCCACGCAGGCCGGGACGCAGGGTGCGCGCGTATTCGATATTCCCGGTGCCGCGCGAGCCGAAAGTCTCATGGTGCGTGTAGCCGAGCGCCAGCAACAGGTCATTGGCACCACTGTGCAGCTGGTCCTGGGCGTAGGCGAGCAGGGCGTGTGTATGGACATCGTATTGGGTAGGAAAGCCGAATGCCGAACCCGAGAGGCTCTCCGTGTGCTCGCTCGAGACGACGGCACCGACTGTCAGTTCATTCGCGCCATTGGCGCGCCAACCATACTGCGCGTCGAGTGTGTTGCGCCGCGTGCGGTCATAGTCGGCCGAATCGCGTTGCACGACGTCGGCCGAGACGCGGCTGAGCGTGATGCGTGCGTTGCGGCCGGCAGCGCCGCTCCAGTCGGCCCCTGCCGCGTAGCTCGCGTCGAGAAAATTCTCCGAGGCCGCCGTGCCGAAATCGGAATAGGCGGACTTGCCCTCCGCCCGCCACAACTGCGCGCGCAGGCCCAGCGCGTCGCTGGCGGCGAAACGCAGCTGCGCGTTGGCGCTGGTATTGTTGTAGTCGCCCGGATCGCTCGCGTCACGGCGCGGAGGGAAGCCATCTGACCGTTCGTAGGCGAGGCTGCCACCCGCGGCGAGCCGGTCGCTCAAGTTTCCGCCGGCGTCCGCGGCCAGTACCGTGGTGCCGTAGCGGCCCACGGAGCCATACACCGAGGCTCCGGAAGCCGCCCCGGCGCGCGTGATGATGTTGACGACGCCGCCGATGGCGTCCGTCCCATACAGGCTCGAACGCGCACCCTTGATGATTTCGATCCGCTCGATGGATTCAGGCTGGATGTTCTGGAGCGCCGCGCCGCCAATGGTGCCGGGATTGATGCGCACGCCGTCGAGCAGCACGGTGGTGTGATCGCTGTCGGTGCCACTCAGGAATATCGAGGCCGGTTGCCCGGGTCCGCCGGTGCGCGCGATCTCCACTCCGCTGTGTCCGGCGAGCAGCTCCGCCACGTCCCCGGCCAGCGACCGCTCGATTTCCGCGCGCGTGATCACGATGACCGGAACCGCAAGTTCTTCACTGTCGGTGCGGGTCCGCGTCGCGGTCACGACGATCTCGCCGCTGGAGTCGGCGTCCGCCGCCGCGGCCGGCGTATCCGCTGCCTGGGCGCACGCGCCCGCCATCGCCAGCGCGATCGCGCCAGCCCAGATTGTGAATGCCAATTTCAAGGAAACTCCTCCACGCCCGCCCGCGTGACTGGAACGCCGAATAACCCGGCGGCACCGCGGGATCGGAGGATGGCTGGATGACAGCCAGCCCGGCGCCCGCCGCGCCACTGGGACTGAAGGTGTCAAGCCGGTCTCCGGGCTCGCGAGTGATCGTGAGAACGATCTGCGGGATCGCCTTCCCATGCCCACACCCCCTTTATGGATGTGGCGCGCAGTGGCCAAGATTGATACCGCGAAACTCGCTTACCGTTGCGGGGGCAGCGCCGGAATGGCAGGCAGGCTATGCACCTGGCCTGCGTCACCGGCTTCCCGAGCACCTGACAACGGCAGGCACTCTAGGCAGGCGGCTCGCGCCTGTCAACGCTCGATCACGCGCCGGCCGCGTTACTATTGCGCCATGCCATCCAGGGAACTGAGCGCCGCCCTCGAGGCCGCGCGCGCGGCGGCCGAGGTCATCCAGGCTTCCTACCGCCGCAATCTCGCGGTCACGCTCAAAGCCGACCGCTCGCCGGTCACGGCGGCGGACGTGGAGGCCGAGCGCGTGATCCGCGCGGTGCTCAGCGCACAGTTTCCGGACTACGGCTTTTACGGGGAGGAAACGGGCCAGCACGCGATGGAGGCCGGGAATGTCTGGCTC
>DASWFL010000309.1:0-4846 GCA_036394255.1 Steroidobacteraceae bacterium | reverse complement strand
AGACCCTGGTGTTGAGCGCCGGCAAGATCGCATCGGTCTCGTCGGCGGCGACGGCGAAGATTCCCAAGACCGCGCAGATCATGGATCTGAGCGGCTACACCGTGATTCCCGGCCTCGTGGGGATGCACGAGCACCTGTTCTACCCGATCGGCGATGGCATCTATGGCGAGATGGGTTTCAGCTTCCCGAGGCTGTACCTCGCCGCGGGCGTCACGACAATGCGCACGACCGGATCGCTCGAGCCTTACACCGATCTGGAGATCAAGAAGAAAATCGATGCCGGTGAGTCCCCCGGTCCGAAGATGCACGTCACGGGTCCCTATCTGGAGGGGGCCGGATCCTGGGCGGTGCAGCTGCACCAGCTCAAGGGGCCGGAGGACGCCGCGGCCACGGTCGATTACTGGCTCGATGAGGGTGCGGATAATTTCAAGGCCTACATGTTCATTACGCCGGCCGAGCTGGCGGCCGCCGTGGACGCCGCGCACAAGCGCGGCGCCAAGATCACCGGGCATCTGTGTACGATCGGTTTTCGCGAGGCCGCGGCGCTCGGCATCGACAATCTCGAGCATGGTCTGTTCGTCGACACGGAATTCCAGCCGGACAAGAAACCGGGCGTCTGCCCGGACGATCCCCAGTCTCCGGTGCTGATGGCCTCGCTGGACGTGAACTCGGGGCCGGTCCACGAAATGATCCTGGACCTGGTGCAGCGCCATGTCGCGATCACCTCCACGCTGCCGGTCTTCGAGATGGGGGCCTTCACCGGACGGCCCACCCTGCAAAAACGCCTCCTGGATGCACTGTCGCCCGACGCCCGCTCTACCCTGCTGTGGCGGCGCGTGCAGTCGAGCGACGCTGCGTATCTGCGCAAGCGCTATGGGAGCGAGGTTTCGCCTGAGCCCGCGGCCTTCCGCAAGGAACTCGAGTTTGAATACGCCTTCGTGCAGGCCGGCGGGCTGCTGCTCGCCGGCGCCGATCCGACCGGCATGGGCGGCGTTGTCGCAGGCTTCGCCGACCAGCGCGAGCTCGAACTGCTGGTGGAAGCGGGGTTCACGCCGGTGCAGGCCATCCACATCGCCACAGAAAATGGCGCCACATATCTGGGCGAAGCGGATCGCGTGGGTAGCGTCGCGGCCGGAAAGCAGGCCGACCTGGTTGTCATCAAGGGAAATCCTGCCGGCCGGATCGAGGACATTGAAAACGTCGAGATCGTCTTCAAGGACGGGATTGGCTACGACTCCCTCAAGCTCTTCGATTCAGTGCGGGGTGTCGTCGGCAGCCGCTAGTGCGGCTCGCCTCCCGGTTTCGGGTCGGCAAGCGGGAAACTCTTGGCACCCTCGCTGGCCGGCGCCGGGGCAGCGGTCGGGGCGGGCGAGGCCACGGGCGGCGGGTTGGTCTCTTTGCCATTCGCCGTCGCGCCTGCGGGCGATAGTCCGGCGACGATGGCGGCGATGAAGCGCCGCGCCGACTCAGCGCTGGTCGTTACCGTGCCCAGGAAAATATCGTCCGCGGTGACGTCATGCCCATAGAAGTTCTGGTTCGCCTTGCGGTCAAAGAGTATGCCCGTGCCGTCGAGCGCTACGCCTGCAAACAGGCCACGGGCGCGCGAATAGGAATAGATCTCGGCGTTCACACCGGCCGCAGCCTCACCGCTCCGGCCTACCGGGCCCGCGGCCACGGAGGCGCTGACGCCCAGCGTAAACTGGCCGCGCGAAAAATTCTCCAGACTCCGGCGCGTGGCGAAGATCAGCACCACGTCGGCGGACTGGGCCCCGATCTGCCAGCCGACACTGCCGCCGGTGAGTGAAATGAACACCGGATTGCTGAAGCGCCCCGCAGCATCACGCGACACCAGTACGCCGTTTCCATGGCGCCCGCCAAAGATGAATCCTAGCTTGACCACATCGGGGATGACGGCGACGCCGTAGGCGCGGTCCATCAGCCACGTGGGGATGTTCTGATCGGGTACGGCGTGCAGTTCCTCGAGCACCTGCGTTGCCACCACCAGGCGCGCATCCTCTCGGCCCTGGGCGAAAGCGGCACCCGCCGGCAGCAGCAGGGCAAACAGCGAATAAAGCCAGGCCCGCTGTGGCGCGAAATGACTCATGATCGATCCCCTGATGTTCAGTCGGCCCGTTCCAGGCCGCGATGATCCTTCAGAACCAGCCGGAAATAAAGAACTGCAGAATATTGGCGTTGAGCGTGTACAGCGGTTCGGTGCCGGGAAGCAGGCCGTTGAGCCAGTCTTCGCGGTAGTCGTCGTACTTGATCTTCAGCCGATCCCAGCGAAGATTCATCGTGCCCTTTTGCAGCCACGTCCAGCGCGTGGGGTGAAATTCCCAGCTGGCCCCCAAGCCTAGCGTGAGGCTCTTGAAGGTCGCCAGTTCCCGGTCGCGCGCCAGGAAGTTCTGGGCGTCCTGGTACGGAAACAGGTCGGAGTAGAAATCGGCGTGATTCTGCCGGTAATAGCGCGCGTGGCCGTCGATCGTCCAGCTGCGGAAGACCGGCTGCGTGTAGCCCAGCTCCATCGTGTGGGCCACGATGCCCCAGGTGTCGCTGTAAATGCGATAGTGGCCCTCGAGCGCCGCGTGCCACGGCAGGTAGTACTTGAGCTGCCCGGAGCCGGCATTGCCCGTACGCGTATGCGGGTATTGCTCGGGCTGCGTGCAGTAGCCGCGGGCATTTGGGGCCGAGCAGCTTATAAAACGCACAAGCCTATAGGGGTTGTTGAGAAAGCCCTCGCTCTCGGAGGTCTCGTAGTTCAGGCCGAGCAGCAGGTTGCGCGTCAGGACCTGCGCCAGACTCAGCTGCCAGTTGCGCCGCTCCAGCGGATCGTTGCGGGTCGTGCCGCGTTCTCCCACCTTGTCCCAGCCGCGCGTGAAGCCGAAGGAAATCGTCGTCAGGTCGCCGAACATGTCCTCGCTCACCGAAGCGAAGGCGGTCCGGGCCCGGTAGTCGGGTTCGTTGCCGCTGATGTAGCCGGCGCTGTAGGTGGTCTTGCCCTGCAGCACGTCGATGCTGAGGGACTCCTGGGTACGCTTCTCGTGGTAGGTGCTCGCGCCGCTGATGGCGTCAACCGAGGCGCCGGATATGGTGTCGACGTGCCCGGTGATGTTGTCGACGTAGTAGTTTCCGGCCAGGGAGACGTGATCGCCGATTTTCTTGCGCACCAGTATCGAGGGGCCCTGGATATTCATCCCGCCGCCGTTGTAGTGGTGGTACAGGATATCGGCGCGGTCGTCCGGCAGCACGCCCGCCTGCGCGCAGCCGAGCAGCAGGCCCGCAAGGGCGACCAGGCGTGTGTAATTCCGGCGCCCGTGCATCAGCGCATCAGTTGCAGCCGCAGCCGCCACCCACGGTGCCGGTGGCGCCACGGGCGCCCTCGCGCGACTCGAACACGTGCTCAGAGTAGTTGGTGGAGACCGGGTCGCGGCTGAAGGACATGATCGGATCGGCGAGGTGCTCACGCTCGTAGGGCTTGACCCAGGGCTGAATCGGGCTGCAGGCGGTGAGCGCCGCGAGACCGGCCGCGGCGAGCAGGGCCGCGGCAGCGGTCATAGCGGGGCGATGCTTCATGGGCTGCGCTTCATTCGCGAATCAGTGCGCGGATCTGGTCCAGATACTCGTTCTCGGCGCCGGTATTGTAGCCGCGATGGATATATCGCACGTTGCCCTGGCGGTCGAGGATCACGGTGTTGGGCATGCCTTCCACCTGGTAGAGCTTACTGACCTTGCTGTCAACGTCGAACAGTATCGGAAAGGAGACAGGCGTGGCCTTGAGCCAGTCGATGGCGGCCGTGGAGTCCGGCTCCACATCGACGCCGACGAGGGTGACGCCCTTGGAGCGGTATTGGCGGTTGAGCTGCTCGAGCAGCGGCATCTCCTTGCGGCACGGTCCACACCAGCTCGCCCAGAAATTGACCAGTACGATCCGCCCCTTCAGTTCCGTGAGGCTCAGCGGCTTGCCACTGCTCGACGTGAGCTGGAATTGCGGGGCGGGCGTGCCGGTGCGCAGCTCGCCGATCGAGGTGGCCAGGGCTGGCGCAAACGCCAGGGGCAGCAGGAAGAGACATCGGCTGGCGAATTTCATGCATACACTCCCGTGTTCAGAAGTACACGGTCGCTCCCAGGCTTGCCGTCAGGTTGTTCCTGAGGCGGTCGGTACCGAGGAAGTCTGACTTGAAGACCAGATCCTGCGCCTCGATATGGACCGCCAGCCAGTCCGTGGGCAGTACGCGGAATCCGGCGCCAAAGTTGACGGTGAATTTCTGGTCACCCTCGAACTTGACGCTGCCGATGCCGCCCACCAGGTAAAACCCGCTGGTCATGGCGAGACCGCGACCGAGAAACACCTCGCCAGGCAGGAAGTTGTAGCCCAGCGATAGGTTGTAATACGTGAAGCGCCTCTCATCCGGGGTAAGTAGCTGGATATTTCCGCCCAGGGTCTCAAAACTGGTCTTACCTGACATAGCGCGGCCGGCGCTCGCCTCGAAGAAAAAGTCTTCCGAGACGTGGTAATCAAAGCGCAGGCCCGTGACCGGCGCGGCGGTGTAGCTCTCAATGGAGATTTCACCGAAGCTGGCCCCGAGCTCGACGTTCTTGCTTCTGATCTTCGGCACCTTGACCTTGCGGCGTTCCACCTGCGGTTCGATCACCGTGGGGGGCGGGGAGGTCTCGGCCGCTGCGGCCGCGGCGTCGGCGGCGGCATCCTGCTCGGCCTGCGTAGGGGGAGGCTTGGCGTGCCGATGCCAGGGCCAATGCATGTGCAGGTGGGCACAGCCGCTGCTCAGCGTGGCCGCCAGCATCAGTAGAAGAACGCGAATCCGGCTTTCCATTCCTGTTTCACCTC
>DASWFL010000308.1:0-11062 GCA_036394255.1 Steroidobacteraceae bacterium | reverse complement strand
CTGGAATGGTCCGAGCACGAGTTCCTGGCCACGCAGGAAATAGCAGCCGGCCCAGTTCAGATCCGGGAGCGTGTCGTACACCAGGGCCGCGAAATTCGCGGTATTGGCGATGAGATCCGGCTCGCCGGCCAGCAACCCGGCGAGCGAGCGCTGTAGATCGGCGTATTGCTCGGCGGGCGTCGCGGTGCCCTGGATGGCGGAGCCAGACCCTGTCATGCCGGTTGCCCCTGCACTCCCGTACGTCGGCCGCAATTATGACACCACTTCAATGCCCGCCCTGCACGAACAATCCGGCATCGCCCAGCGCCGCGGCCAGGCGCTCTTCGATCAACGTCGCTTCGGGCCTCGATATGCCCTGCAGATGCAGCGCAGGCCCGCTGAGGAGCTCGAGGCCACGGCGCAGCACGCTGCCCGCGGCGCGTATCCCTGCCTTGTGCTGATCGAAGCGTGCGGCGGGCGCATAGCGCGTCATGCCCACGTAGATTCCAAACGGCTCCGGGCGGCTGTCGCTGTAATCGAGCAGCACCAGGTAGATATTGGCCGCGCCGCGCCGCCGCGCGGCAAAGCGCCCGGCGACCTCATAGGCCGCGGGCAACCACTCGATATGGCGCATCGGCAGCCAATCGGGAATTGTCTGGGCTGCCCCCCGCCACAACCGCTCCAGCGCCTGCTCGATATTGGCGGCGAGCTCACCTCGCATCCACAGCTCATGGACGCAATGGGCACCAGTGAGGCCGTCACAGTTGCGGCAGGCCAGGGCGAGCCGGCCACGCAATTCGGCGGCCCCGGCCAGGCGCAGCGGCCGCGCCGCGGGCGAGACCCCATCCAAAGGTGAAGCACTGTTCAGCCGCGATCGGTCCACGCGGGATAGAATACGCGCCAGATCCGCTACCGTCCCCTGCCCCCGATCCATGATGGAGAAATCAATGACCCGCATTCTTAGCCTGCTGCTGCTGTGTGCACTGCCGATCGGCGCCTCCGCCGCGACCGCCGCCAAGCCTGCCACATCGACCGCTGCCGCAACCGCCGGGCGCGCTGCGCCCGCTGCGCCCGCCGCTGCGACCGCCGCCGCAGCGAAGAGCGATGAAGACAAGTTGCTCTTTGCCATCGGCCAGTTGCTCAGTCGCAATCTCTACAGCTTCGATTTCAATGAGCACGAAAAGCAGGTGGTGCAGGCGGGCCTGGCCAACGGGCTGCGTAACCCCAAGGCCGCAGCCGGTGCCGATACCTACATGTCAAAGATCCAGGCGCTGCAGACAGAACGGGCCGGCAAGGCCATGGTGAAAACAAAGGCGGCTGGCAAGGCGTATCGGGACAAGCTTGCCGGCGGCAAGGACACCATCACGACCGCCAGCGGCATCGTGATGACCACGCTCAAGGCCGGGTCGGGCGCCTCCCCCAAGGCTGACGACCAGGTCAAAGTCGATTACGAGGGCCAGCTGATCGATGGCACGGTATTCGACAGCTCGATCCAGCGCGGCAAACCGGAGACCTTCAAGCTCTCCGGCGTTGTGCCCTGCTGGACCGAAGCGGTGCAGATGATGCACGTCGGCGGCAATAGCCGTGTGGTGTGTCCGCCAGAGCTGGCCTATGGCGACCGCGGCGCCGGCGGAAAGATTCCCGGCGGCTCGACCCTGGTGTTCGACGTCCATCTGCTCGATATCATGAAGGCCCCGCCACCGCCCGCTGCGGCGGCGCCAGCGGCGCCAGCGGCACCGGCTGCACCGGCGGCGCCGGCGGCGCCGGCAAGCCCAGCCGCTCCCGCGAACCCGCAGTGAAGGCATGAAATACCTGCATACCATGGTGCGCGTCAGAGATCTGGCAGCCGCCCGGCACTTTTACTGCGAGGCCCTGGGCCTCAGGGAGCTGCACCACACCGACTACGAGAAAGGGCGTTTTACGCTGGTGTTTCTGTGCGCCCCGGGCGATGAATCCGCGCAGGTGGAACTGACCTACAACTGGGATCCCGAGGTGTACACCGGCGGCCGCAATTTCGGCCATCTGGCCTACGAAGTCGACGATATCTACGCGGTCTGCCAGCGCCTGCAGGACCACGGCGTGGTCATCAACCGGCCGCCGCGCGACGGACACATGGCCTTCGTGCGCTCACCGGACCTGATTTCCGTCGAGATCCTGCAGCGTGGCGCAGCCCTGCCGCCGCGCGCACCCTGGGACTCGATGTCCAACGTGGGTCAGTGGTAATGAGCGTAAGGATCCTCCTGACCGCGGCCGAAGCGCGCGTGATCGGCTGCCTGATCGAAAAGCAGATCACCACGCCGGATCAATACCCGTTGTCGATCAACTCGCTGACCAACGCCTGCAACCAGAAGAGCAATCGCGAACCGGTCCTGGCAATGACTGAAACCGAGGTGCAGCAGCTCGTCGACCTCCTGGTGCGCAAGCACGTGGTCATGGAGCGGAGCGGGTTCGGCAGCCGCGTGCCCAAGTACCAGCATTGTTATTGCAATACCGAGTTCTCGCCGCTCAAGTTTACGCCGCAGGAACTGGCGATCGTCTGCGAGCTGCTGCTGCGTGGAGCGCAGACGCCGGGCGAGTTGCGCAGCCGCGCGGCGCGCATGGCGCCCTTCGCCGACAGCGGCGAAGTCGAGCGGGCGCTCGAAGCCCTGGCCGGGCGCGCCGAGGGCCCCGTGGTGCGGCGCCTGCCGCGCCAGCCGGGCCGGCGCGAGGCTCGCTATGTGCAACTGCTCACCGGCGAGCCCGCGGCCGAGTTGATGGCGGAACCGGCCGCACCGGCCGAGCCTGCCGCGCCTGCGCCTGCCATAGACCCCGTGCGCCTCGAGCGTCTGGAGGAAGAAGTGCGCAACCTGCGCGCCGAGCTCGACGAACTTCGCAAGCGCTGACGCCCATCGCCGGCCCGGCAGGCAGCGCCGACGCGCTGGACGCGGGGGATGCCGGCGGCGGTTGGGCCGCCTCAATGCGCCGGCAGGCTCAGGCCGTAATAGTCCAGCAGTGGCCCCACGTCCGGCTCCCGGCCGTAGAACTCCCTGAACAGTTCGCTCGGCTCCTGCGTGCGGCCACGCGAAAGGATCTTGGCGCGCAGCACCTCGCCATTTTCCCGCGTCAGGCCACCGTGCCGATGCAGCCAGTCGCCCGTGTCGCGGGCCAGCACTTCGCTCCAGGTGTAGGCGTAGTAGCCGGCCGAGTACTCATCGCCAAAGACGTGACGGAAATAGCTGGCGTGATAGCGCGGCGGCACGGTGCGCAGCGCGAGCCCTGCCTTGCGGAGCGCCGCCTGCTCGAAGGCCGGGAGGTCCTTGGCGGCGGGTGCCTGCGCCGGCGTCACCTCGTGCAGCGCCAGGTCGATCACCGCAGCGGCCAGCCGCTCGGTATAGCCGTAGCCCTGGTTGAAGTTCCGTGCCGCCAGGATTTTCTGCAGCAGGCTCGCCGGCATCGGCTCGCCGGTCTGGTAGTGCCGCGCGTAATGCGCGAGTACCGCAGGCTCGCGCGCCCACATCTCGTTGTATTGCGACGGGTACTCGACGAAATCCCGGGGCGTGCGCGTGCCCGACAGGCTCTCGTACTTGACGTCTGAAAGCATGCCGTGCATGGCGTGGCCAAATTCGTGGAACAGGCCGGTCACGTCATTGAAACTGAGCAGCACCGGCTCTCCGGCGGGAGGCTTCGGGACATTCAGATTGTTGACGATGACCGGCTGCTGGCCGAAGTAGTGCGACTGATCGACGTAGTTGTCCATCCACGCGCCGCCCTGCTTGTTGTCACGCGCAAAGAAATCGGCGATGTACAGGCCGAGCGGCTTGTCGCCGGCGTCAAAGACCTCGAACACGCGGATATCCGGCCCGTACATCGGCAGGTCGGTGCGTTCGCGAAAGCTCAGGCCGTAGAGTTCATGCGCGGCATAAAAGACGCCGTCCCGCAGTACCCGCTCGAGCTCGAAATACGGCCGGATCTGGGCTTCGTCGAAATCGTAGTGCGCCTGGCGCACCTGCTCGGAATAAAAATCCCAGTCCCAGGGTTGCAGCGGAGCACCCGCTCGCCCGCCCGGCGCCTGGCTGTCGATGAGCTTCTGGATCGTCGCCGCCTCGCGCTCGGCGCCGGCGCGTGCCGCCGGAGCGATCTGGCGCAGCATGGCATCGGCCGCGGCCGGCGTACCGGCCGTCTCGTCGTCGAGCACGCTGGCAGCATGATTGGGATACCCGAGGAGACGGGCCCGTTCGGCGCGCAATTTCACCAGCCGTGCCACGATCCCCGTGGTGTCATCACTCCCCCCGACACCACGATTCACGGCGGCGCGGTACAGCCGCTCGCGCAACGCCCGGTTGCGCAGCTCGGCCAGCATCGGCTGAGTGGTCGTGTTGACCAGCGCCAGCAGCCACTTGCCCTTCAGGCCACGCGCCGTGGCCGCATCGGCGGCAGCGCCGAGCTCCGTCTGCGTCAGGCCCTCGAGCTCGGCGGCGCTGTCGGCGACGACCGCTCCATCGGCGCTCGCCTGCAGCAGGCGCTGGCGAAATTGCGCCATCAGCGTCGAGATCTCGGCGTTGTAGGCACGCAGGCGCACCTTCGCGGCTTCAGGCAGTTTCGCTCCGGCCCGCACCATGCCCTTGTGCTGCCGCATCAGGAGCTGAAAGGACTCGGTATCCAGTAGCAGGTGCGCACGCTCGCCGTACAGCTGGTCCAGGCGCGCAAACAGCTTCGGATTGAGATCGATCGCGTCCTGATGCGCCGCCAGCAGCGGGGCCAGCTCCGTCTCGAGCTTGCGCATGGCCTCATCGCCGTTCGAGGCATTGAGATTGACGAACGCCTTCCTGACGCGATCGAGCAGGCGCCCGGAACGCTCCAGTGCCAGCACCGTGTTTTCAAAGGTGGGCGGATCAGGATTGGACACGATGGCCGCGACCTCCGCGAGCTCCTGGGCCATGCCCGCCTGGTAGGCCGGCATGTAATCGCTGTCCCTGATGCGATCGAAGGGCGGCAGGCCGTACGGGAGCGTGCTCGGCGCGGCGAAAGGATTGTCGGCTGCCAGGGCCGACGGCCCTGCTTCGGCCGCCGCGCGCGCCGCCGGAACACGGAGCGTGCTCAGGGCCGTGACCAGGACCACGATCGATGCAGCCGTCCGGATGCGCATGCGCCGCTCCCCTCATTTAACAATGCGCTAGTGTACTCGCGGCCCGCAGTGCCGCAATTTGCGCTTCACGCGGCCGGGCGGATGGGAAACAATGAGCGCCGTCAGTCCACTGCGCATGATCCGGACCACACCCTTGCCCAGACCCCTGCCGATTCCCGCTCGCTCGCTGCCGGCCGTCACGGCGGCGCTGGCGCTGCTCGCCGGCAGTGGGGCGGTTGCGCGGGACCACGACGACCTCCGCGCCGCGGCCCACGCGATATTGGGCGCGAACCAGGGCGTCTATGTCGAGGCCGCCGACGGCGAGGTCCTGCTCGCGCAGGCCGCGCGCCATCCCGTCCATCCAGCCTCGGTGTCCAAGGTGCCCACGACGCTCGCCCTGCTGCGCCGGCTCGGACCGGACTACCGCTTCACGACCACCTTCTCCGGCAGCGGCGCCGTGCACGACGGCCTGCTCGACGGTGACCTGATCGTCGATGGCGGTGGCGATCCATACTTCGTGGACGAAAACGCTCTGCTCGTCGCCGCGCGGCTCAACGAACTCGGCGTGCACCGTGTCGCCGGAACGCTCCGCGTGAGCGGCTCCTTGATCTTCAACTGGCAGGTTGAGACGGCCGAGGCGCGGCTGCGCGCAGTCCTGTCCGGTCAGGCACCGCCGTCGGCCCGGGAAGCGGTGAGCGCGCTCATCAGCGTCCCCAGTGGTGCTTCCGCTTTGCCCTCACCGCTACTGCTGTTTGGCGCCGGGACCTCCTCGCCGGCACCCGGTCCGCCCGGCCCGGCGACGCAGCCGCTGGTCGCGCATCGCTCGCAGCCCCTGCTGTCTCTGGTCAAGGCGCTGAACGACTACTCCAACAACGTCTTCAAGCCGCTCGCCGACGCGGCCGGCGGCGCCGCCCAGGTGCAGGAGCTCGCCCGCTCCGTGGTGCCCGCGAACATGCGTTCCGAGATCACACTCGGCGACGGCGCCGGGACCGACCCGCGCAACCGCCTCAGCCCGCGCGCAACCGTGAAAATCCTGCGGGCGCTGGAGCAGGAGCTGCACCTGACCGATCACAGCCTGGTCGATGTACTGCCGGTCGCCGGGTTCGATCCGGGCACCTTGCAGGACCGCCTGAACGGCGCCGGGGAGAGCGGCTGCGTGGTGGGCAAGACCGGCACTTTCGGCGAGTACGGCGCCAGCGCCCTGATCGGCGCGCTGCACAGCCGCGATTACGGCACGGTCTACTTCGCCATACTGAATCACGGCGTGCCTGTCCCGGAAGCCCGGCGACGCCAGGACCAGCTGCTGCGTGTGCTGCTCGAGCGACTGCACGCCATGCCCTGGGCCTACCAGCGCGATACGCGCCCAGCGGTCGCGCTTGCGGAAGCCATTCCGGTCGTGGCCGGGACGCCCTGAATTGCGCTGCCCAGGGCAATTGCGTAGCGTGGCGCGCTGTGCCGACACCTGAAGCCGCAGTTTCCGACCCGCGCGACCCGGCGGCTGGCGCCATCGCATTGGTGCCGCATCCGGCTTTCGGTCCCGGCCCACTGCGCTCGCTCCACGCCACCGCTGCGCTCGGGCCCGGTGGTTGCATCGCGGTGGAGTTTGCGGCACAGGGTGACCTGGCACGGATGCGCCTCGCGAGCGCCTCGACGGCACCGCAACGGCGCGCGGGCCTGTGGCGCCACACCTGCTTCGAGCTCTTCGCACGACGCGGCGTGGAGCACGGTTACCTGGAATTCAACTTCGCGCCGAATGGCGACTGGGCGGCCTGGGTATTCGACGACTACCGCAGCGGCGGACGCGAATTCGGGCCGGCGCCTCAGGGCATCAGGACGAGCCCGGCAGAGGCCGGCCGCTGGTGCCTGCGCGCACAGGCCGAACTCGGCGCGGCAGCGGCGGCGCCCGGCAGTGCCGACACGGCCGTGAACTGGTGGCTGAACCTGGCGGCGGTCATCGAAGCCGCGGATGGTGGCCTCAGCTACTGGGCGGCACGTCATGCGGGCGCGCAGCCAGACTTCCACGACCGCGGCTGCTTTTGCGTTCCGCTGCGAGCGGCCCAGCCCACCGCACGGTCGCGAGCCCAGAGCCGATGAAATTCGGCATCGATCGCCTGATATCGGAACCCGCGCTGTACCGGCCGCTCGCCGGGCGCCGGCTCGCGCTGCTGGCGCATCCAGCCTCGGTGACCGCCGGGCTCGTTCATTCACTCGATGCCATCGCCGCGCTGCCCGGAATGCGCCTTGGCGCCGCCTTCGGACCCCAGCACGGGCTGCGCGGCGACAAGCAGGACAACATGATCGAGTCGCCCGATTTCGAGGACCCGGTACACGGGATTCCGGTGTTCAGCCTCTACGGCCAGGTGCGCCGGCCGACCGCGGCCATGATGGATTGCTTCGACGTCGTGCTCGTCGATCTGCAGGACATCGGCTGCCGCGTCTACACCTTTATCACCACGCTGCGCTATCTGCTGCAGGACTGCGCGGCGCAACGCAAGGCGGTGTGGATCCTGGATCGCCCGAATCCTGCGGGCCGGCCCGTCGAGGGGCTGCTGCTCGAGCCGGGGTGGGAGAGTTTCGTCGGGGCGGGCGCGCTGCCGATGCGGCACGGCCTGACCATGGGAGAGCTGGCGCGCTGGTTCGTCGCCACGCTCAAGCTGGACCTCGAGCTGAAGGTCATCGAGATGCAGGGCTGGAACAGCAGCGCTGCGCCGGGATACGGCTGGCCGCTGGCCGAGCGTTCCTGGATCAACCCCAGTCCAAACGCCGCCAGCCTGTCGATGACGCGCTGCTATCCGGGCACGGTGCTGATCGAGGGCACGACGCTGTCGGAGGGCCGCGGCACGACGCGGCCGCTCGAGATGGTGGGCGCGCCCGACGGCAACGCCCGCGCCCTGCTGCGCTGGCTCGAGCAGTTTGCGCCGGACTGGCTGCGGGGCGCCCGCCTGCGCGAGTGCTGGTTCGAGCCCACATTCAACAAGCACGCCGGCCAGTTGTGCCACGGGATCCAGCTGCACGTGGATGCCGAGGCCTACCGGCACGAGGCTTTCCGCCCCTGGCGGGTGATCGCCGCACTGCTCAAGGCACGGCGCGCACTGCAGCCGGAGGCCACGCTCTGGCGCAATTTCGCCTACGAGTATGAGCATTCGCGCCTTCCCTTCGATGTGATCAGCGGCGGACCGAGACTGCGGCAGTGGATCGAGGCCGAGGATGCGAGCGCCGCCGACCTGGAGGCGATGGCGGCACCTGAGGAGCGCGCCTGGACCGAGGCGCGCTCGAGCGCCATGCTCTATGGCGACTGACGATTCACGGGCACGCTGCGTGAGAGCGCCCAGAGGCGCAGATACTTGCGCCGCACATATCCTGCTTCGACGATGTGGTACAGCCAGCCGCGCCAGCCGTCGAGCAGCCCGCCCTTGACGAGCAGGCCGCGCAGCAGGCGCCAGGCTGGATTGAGCAGCACCGGCGTGATCCCGCAGCGCCGTCCGGCCGCGTACATCTGGGCCGCCATCAGCGAGGCGTAGCGATCGAGCCGGCCCAGCTGATCGTCGAGACTGCGGTAGGCAAAATGCTCCAGATGGCCCCCGAGCGCGCCCACCGGCCCGCTCACCGCAATCTTCTCGTGCACCTCGTAACCGCTCCAGCGCGCGGCGCGCCGGTCGTAGAGGCGGATCTGCCGCTCTGGCCAGGCATTGCCGTGCCGGAGAAAACGGCCGAAGTACTCGGTCAAGCGTGGAATCGTCCAGCCGCGTGCACCGGCGAAACCAGCGGCACGGAGCGCCTCGATCTCGGCACGGAGCCTGGGCGTGACGCGCTCGTCGGCATCGATGCTCAGCACCCAGGCGTGCGTCGCCACGTCCGTGGCGTACTGCTTCTGCGAGCGGTAGCCGGGCCAGTCGCGCTCGATCACCCGCGCCCCGAGCCGCGCGGCAATCTCGCGCGTCGCGTCGCTCGAATGCGCATCGACCACCACGATCTCGTCGCAGAAGCTCAAGGAGGCGAGGCAATCGCCGATGCGCTCGGCCTCATTGAGCGTGATGATGCAGGCACTCAGCCCCGGCGCGCCCATGTGCGATCGCTCCGCGTGCTACCCGGGCCGGTCCAGGCCCGCGCGCGTCAGCGTCCGTTCCGCCTGGCGCAGATGCGGCAGATCGAGCATCTGTCCGCCGAGCTGCAGGGCCGCTACACCGGGATTGGCGGCAAACAGGGCGACGATTTCCCGCGCCGCGGCGATCTCGGCCGCCGTCGGTGCGAAGCATTCGTTGATGATCGGCACCTGGTCCGGGTGAATCGCCAGCTTGCCGCTGAAGCCGTCGCGGCTGGCGATTGCGCACGCGGCACGCAGGCCGTCCGGATCGCGGAAATCGGCATACAGCGTATCAATGGCGGCAACGCCGGCCGCATGCGCGCCAAACAGGCACAGGGCGCGCACCATCTGGTAGGGCGCCGTCCACTCGCCCGCCGCATCCTTGTTGGCGGTAGCGCCGATCGCGCAGCTCAGGTCCTCGGCACCCCAGGTCAGGCCGAACAGCCGTGGCGCACAGCGAGCGTAGCCGCCGAGCGCGAATACCGCCGCGGGTGTCTCCGTCGCGACCGGCAGGATGCGCACTGCGCCCACGCTGATGCTGCTCTTGCGCTCGAGCGCTTCCAGGCGGGTTGCGAGGGCCATGACGTCCTCGGGTCCGCGGACCTTGGGCTGCACGATGCCGTCCGGGCGGCTGCCGATCAGCGCCGCCAGATCGTCCCGCGCCTCTGCCGTATCGAAAGCATTGATGCGTACCCACAGCTGCGTGGCGGCCCGCTCGCGGTGGGCGCCCAGGAATTCGCGCACCCGGCCCCGCGCCGCGGCCTTCTGGGCCGGCACCACGGAATCCTCCAGGTCGAGGATCGCGAGGTCGGCGCCGGCGCCCAGGCACTTCGCCAGCTTGCGATCGCTGTCGCCCGGTACGAACAGAAGCGAACGCGCCCTCACGGCACCGGGCGCCGCAGCATCAGTGCCGTACGCTTGCAGACTGCGACCAGCTCGTCGTGCTGGTTGAAGGCGCGGTGCTGGAACACCACGATGCCGTTGTCCGAGCGCGAGCGGCTGTCGCGCAGCTCCACGACCTCGGTCTCGCAGTGCACGGTGTCACCATGGAACAGCGGCTTGGGAAAGCGCACTTCGTCCCAGCCCAGGTTCGCCACCGTCGTGCCCAGGGTCGTGTCACCGACCGAGACACCGACCATCAGTCCGAGCGTAAAGGCGCTGTTGACGATCCGCTGGCCGAATTCGGTCTGGGTGCGGCAGTACTCCGCGTCGAGATGTAGCGCCGCCGGGTTGTGCGTCAGTGCAGTGAAGAAAACGTTGTCCGCTTCCGTGACGGTGCGGCGGATCGCGTGCTGGAAAGTCTGCCCGACGTGAAATTCTTCGAAATAAAGTCCGGCCACGAACTCCTCCCGTCCGCCGCGGCTGCGGCGGCACCACGGGCCAATGGCATTGGCGCGGGGTATCGTACAAGATTATCCCCGGAGCCGCCCGGCCGCGGCAGGAGACGACAGCTCATGGTCACGAGAATTGCTGCGTGCGGCTGCGGACAGCTGCGCGTCATCTGCAGCGGCGAAGCGGTCAGGATCTCCATCTGCCACTGCATCGCCTGCCAGCGTCGCACGGGCGCACCGTTTGGTGCGCAATCCAGATTTCACCGCGACCAGGTCCACATCGAGGGCGAGAGCACGGTCTACATGCGCTCGGCCGACAGCGGCAATCACCTGAGCTTCCATTTTTGCCCGGCCTGCGGTTCGACCGTCTACTGGCAGCTTGGCGCCTTTCCCGAATACATCGCCGTCGCCCTCGGCATGTTCGCTGATCCGGGATACCCGGCCCCGAGGATTTCGGTCTGGGAAAAAACGCGGCATCCCTGGACGCAACACCTCGCGGATAGCCCCATGGAGCATTCCGCGTAGTCCATTCAGGGCAGGCGGGTCCGCCCCGTCAGGAACCGG
>DASWFL010000307.1:0-1828 GCA_036394255.1 Steroidobacteraceae bacterium | reverse complement strand
CGTCATGCGCGATCGGAGCGGTGCCATACGGGGCTTTCACAACGTCTGCCGCCATCGCGGGACGCGGCTGCTCGACGGTGCGGGCCACTGCGCCGGCAACATCGTCTGCCCCTACCACGGCTGGAGCTACCGTCAGGACGGTGCACTGGCCGGCGTGGCGGATCGAGACAGTTTTCCGGATCTGGATCGCAGCCAGCTGGGCCTGGTGCCGGTGCGCGTCGACACCGCCTTCGGCTTCGTATTCGTTGCCTTGAGCGGTGAGCCCAAGCCCGTGGGTGAAGTCTTCGCGCCGCTCGTGGAGGAATTTGCGCCCTACCGTTTCCTGGAGATGCAGCCGGTCGGACCCATCAGCACGGCCGAATGGGCCTGCGACTGGAAGGTCGCGATCGACAACTACCTGGAGTCCTACCACGTGCCGATCGGCCACCCGGGCCTGCAGCGCATGTTCACGCCGGACTACAAGGACCAGAACGCGGCGCCGGGCGTTGCCCGCGGCGCCAGCTGGTTGCGCGAGCAGCCCTCGAGCCGCTGGTCGGAGCGCATGTACCAGAAAATGGTCGGCCCACTCACGGCGCACCTGCCGGAACCGAACCGCCGTTGCTGGCGTTTCTACAGCCTGTTGCCCAATCTCGGCATCGACGTGTTTCCCGAGCAGATGGATTTTTTCCAGATCCTGCCCAGCGGCCCGGGCCGGGCGATCACGCGCAGCGGCGTCTTTGCCCTCCCCGACCAGCGACGCGAGATGCGCGTGCTGCGCGGATTGGGGCAGCGAATCAATCGCCAGGTGAACAATGAGGACAAATGGCTGTGCGAGCGCGTGCAGCAGGGGTTGGGCTCGAGCAGCTACCAGCCCGGACCGCTCTCGAACATCGAGCGCTGGATGCAGGAATTCCACGGTCTGTTGCGCGCCCGCATTCCGGAGACACGCCTGAGCACGCCGCCGGCGAGCTTCAGCTGACCGCCTCGACGGCGCGCGACCAGCGCGCCAGGGCGCGGCGAAACGCCGCGGCCGCCGGACAGCTCGGCGGCGCGCCAGCAGCCGGGGTCCACGCCGCGGCGCCGGAGCGCTGCAGGGATTCCACCGCTTCGATGTCCTGGGCGAGCCAGGTCGCGCGCAGGCGGTGCGCCAGATAGGCCATCGCCCGCAGTCGCGGATGGTCGCCGGCCACGCCATATTCCAGCCAACGGATCCGGCTGTGCCCCGCGCGCACCGGGAGGAGCTGCAGCAGCGTCACGCCGTCCTCGCGTGACTCCAGCCACTGGTTCGGGGGCAGGAACGCGCGCTGCCAGACACCGACGCTGTCCGCGGCGGCCAGCGTGGCGTAGCGGCGCGCAAACCAGCCCGATCCGTCCCGAGCCACGCGTGCCTGCCAGTGCATGCGCGCGGAGGACTCCTCGATGCGCAGCTCCGCCTGCGCGAACAGACCGGCCAGCCGTCCGCCCGGATGCTCAGGCAACTCGAATTCGAGCCAATGCTCCGCCAGCACGGTCCAGTCCGCTGCCACCGCGAGTTCGGTGGGCGCGGCGGCCGTGGCAAGTTCAGGACCGGCCGCGATCTCGGGCAGCGGCACCGGGCTCGCGCGGGTCGCGCCGCCGGAGCGCACCCAGATGAATCCGTGCTGCAGGCGCGATTCCAGTGCCGGCAATCCCTGGCCGGCGTTCCCGGCGATCGCCTCACCGCGCAGATTCCACGCCAGTCCGTGGATCGGGCAATCAATCACGGCGGTGAATTGCCCGCGCTGCGCCAGGCGCAAGGCATGCATGCCCTGTTCGCACTGATTGCGGAAACAGCGGATGGTGTGTCCCTCGTCGCGCACCACCAGGGCTC